>JBMHDH010000001.1:0-2572 GCA_049889495.1 Puniceispirillaceae bacterium (SeqCode)
GGCGCTGATTATGTTGAAAAAAATCTAGCCGCTGCTGATGATTTCACGCGCCCTTTCCAAGAAGCCATGACCGCATGGTGCTGGGGCTTTGGCTGGGGTGATGAGACAATCGATGAAAAAACCCGCTCTATGATGAATTTGGCTATGATTGGCGCATTGGGCAAAATGCATGAATGGGAAATCCATTGTAATGGCGCTGTGAATAATGGTGTTACTGTCCAAGAAATTCGCGCCATTATCCATGTTATTGGCATTTATTGCGGCGTGCCACAATCATTAGAATGTTTCCGTGTTGCGCGCAAAGTCCTTGAAGAAAGAGGCATGCTCTAAAAGCGATAAAAGTGAGCTGCTGTTAGACCAAAAATCTGATCCTGCATATTTTGCGGGATCAGCGCCTTATAGGATGTGATAAGCCTATCATAATCAGAGGTCAGACTATCCACAGGAAAATTTGAGCCAAACATCACACGCTTGGGTGTGAATTGGTCAATAACAACCGAAGTAATAGGCCTAAAATCCTCCGCCTGCCAGCCATGCTGGAACATGCCAAGACCTGATAATTTTGCGTAAATTTGCGGCAAGGAAGATAGGCTTTTTAGCTGCTCTGCCCAATTTGCGATGCCCTCAACACTGCGATCATAAGGCGAGCCTGCATGGCATAAGGCTACTTTCAAGCGCGGCTTATCAGCCAGAATATCTGCCATAGGCTTCATCAATTCAGGCAATAATTGCAGATCAAAAGACAACTCTCTATCAATCAGGCTTTGCAAACCTTTTTGAAAGGCAGCAGAGCTGATCAGCTTTTGTGTGCCTGTTGTGGCATCTTCACCGGGCGCCCTGCCGATAATTTGGCGCACACCTGCCACAGATGATAAGGCCATCAGCCTATCAAGCTGTGCCTCGACATCATCTGCACTTAAATCACAAAAGGCGACTTGCTTCATCTGCCAGCCAGCTTTGCTCGTAACCTCATCAACCCAGCTTGCCTCTTGATAGCCATCTTGGGCACCAACTTGGATATGCACAGAGGCTGAAAAGCCATGCGCTTTGGCATCATTTGAAAATTCATCTAGCAAATAATCGCGTTGAATAGGCGCTGGATCACCAAAAAACCGCACTTCACCTTCGGCCATTAACCAAGGATAATGAACCGCTTTCAAATCCCATAAATGATGATGAGCATCAATTTTTATAGCTGTCATCTCAACGCCCCTTAAACGCTATAGCTAGGTTAATCCATCTTTTGATGAGCGGCAAAAATATCAAAACCCATCTGTTCAAAAAGCTGGCCGTAATCAAGCAAAACCCAATTTTCCATAATTTTCTGATTATCAATGCGGTAAAAATCCATCACGCGCAAAGTCATGGCTTTACCTGTGGCTTTAACACCAAGATAATCACCTTGATGTGTCATAGTCATAGATGGCCAGCCAGAGACAGCTGCGTAATTGCCCTCTCCGATGCGGCAATAATGATTACCCCCTTTGCGGTCAGGAAAAGCGCGCAAAAATGATTCGCGGTGATCTTTGACAAACCCTTCCCAGCGATAATTTGACCCAATACCGCAAGGCCCATACCACAACATATCATCATGCCAATAACCATCATCACCTGTCTGTGATTTTGATTCAAAATTGGTTGGATCAAATACATGCAAATCGCCAAGCATCCCTTCAACGACATCCAAAGACGTCTCACCATTGCCGATGACAGGCATCACCCCATCATCAGTTTCAGGGCCAGGGAATAATATTTCTGTGCCTAATTTTTCAGTAAGAGGCAACCTGCCAGCTTGATGCATAAGGTCAATAAAATCAGGAATAAGGCGCGCTAGGTTAATCTTGCCATCTTTGATTTGGTAAAATTCACCAGAGCGCAGAAAAACAAGTGAATGATGGGGGCGCACACCACATAAAGGCGCTTTGAAATTACCCACATAATGCGTAACAGCAGAAATCCACTCACCACCAAAATCACGGCGATTCGCTGCGCCAATGAAAATTTCATCACGCCGCCTTGTATTATCCAGCGCTTGGCGTAATGGGCGATAAAAACCATCTAGCACCGCTTGTCTGCCAACCAGCTGATTCACAGGATGGGCAACATCAAACACAACATCCTCTGCCAAAACCGCCTCAGCGCAAGTCTCCAACTCATCATCAGGCACGCTAACCAATGCCTTTAAACCTTGTAAAATCGCCTGTTTTACTGACTTATCCATTCTCTCACCCTTATTTGCACTGCTATTTTGGCCTGCCTGTTTTGAAAAT
This sequence comes from Puniceispirillaceae bacterium (SeqCode), assembly GCA_049889495.1. Classification (GTDB taxonomy): domain Bacteria; phylum Pseudomonadota; class Alphaproteobacteria; order Puniceispirillales; family Puniceispirillaceae; genus UBA685. The sequence continues at coordinate 2,271 of JBMHDH010000001.1, forward strand.
CTTCTTAAAAAACTCTTGCCAAGTTCGGCTATCTTTGTCTAGCTATTTTGAATAGGTATGCAAAATTAAACTTTAAATCTGGATGAGGCAGCTAAATGTCCCAAATCGAACTTCGCAATGTATCGAAACGGTGGGGTGATTTTATCGGTGTTGATGATTTTAACCTGACCATCGCTGATCGCGAATTTTTGGTGCTTCTTGGCCCATCAGGCTGTGGCAAGACAACCACTATGCGCATGATAGCTGGCCTTGAGGATATCACAGATGGCGATATTTGCATTGATGGCGAAGTGATTAACGAC
>JBMHDH010000002.1:0-83832 GCA_049889495.1 Puniceispirillaceae bacterium (SeqCode)
ATCATTATTATGACAGATGCGGATGTCGATGGCGCGCATATCGCCGCTCTTTTAATGACCTATTTTTATCGTGAAATGCCGCAATTAATCGAAGCTGGCAGATTATATTTGGCCCAGCCGCCTTTATATCGCATGACACAAGGCTCAAAAACACTTTACGCCCTTGATGATGCCCATAAAGATCAGCTGCTAGCCGAAGGATTTGAAGGGCGTGGCAAGATTGAAATTTCACGCTTTAAAGGGTTGGGAGAAATGCCGCCTGCACAGTTAAAAGAAACCACTATGTCAAAGGCATCACGGCGCCTATTGCGTGTGGAATTGCCCCTGCGAGATGCCGAGGGCGCTGATGACAGACGCGGTGTTGACAGCCTTGTGAACACGCTGATGGGTAAAAAAGCCGAATTACGCTTTGGCTATATCAGAGATCATGCCGAAGATGTGATTGCCAGCTTGGACGTCTAGGAAGCGTTTCCATAAGCTTATGATGTCATTAATCTTTGGTGCCATTCTAACAAGGCATCATTGACCAATTCTGGCGCTTCTAATGTGGCCATATGCGCCACATCATCAAATAAATGTAATTCCGCATTGGGAAGCAAATCTGCCATTTCTTGGGACTCTGATGGTGGGGTTAACACATCTTTGGTGCCACACATAACCACAGATGGCATCGTTAAATTGCCTAGAATATCGCGTTGGTCACGTCGCGACATGATGGCTTGTTGTTGCATCATGAAATTCTCTTGGCCAATATCTGCACCCATTTTTAAGACAATCTCTGTTTTCGCTGTGTCATGTAATGCGGTTTCAGAGAAAAAACGCGGCAACAGACGCGGTGTTACGCCTTTGAATTTTCCAATTTTTGATAAATTCACTAATTCCTGACGCGCTTGTCTTTTTTCATCGGTATCAGCCTTGGCAGAGGTCGATAATAGCGCAATGCCTGTCAGGCGTTCTGGCGCCAATCTTGCGATTTCCAATGCCACATAGCCGCCCATTGAAAAGCCTAGAACAGCAAAATTTCCTGACATTTGCTCAAGTGCTTTTTCTGCCATGGCGGTGATGGTCGTCATTTGTCTTGTATCTGCCACATGGCAAGTGGCATGACCATTTAGGGCTTCAAATTGCGAGGTAAAAATAACGTCGGTACAAAGTAGACCAGGGACAAATATTATCTGTGACATAAGCGAAATCGACCAAAATCTAAGGAATTCTTGCTATTTAACGTCAATGGATGTATCACTTTATCCACAAGGTTTCAAATAGGTTGTTAGCTATCATATATGGTGAAGCAACTTCATGATATAACATATTGTTAACCGACTGAAAAATAAAGGAAACCCTATTTGAGTTTTTCTGATTTAGGCCTAAGTGATGAGCTTTTAAAAGCGGTATCTGACTTAGGATATGAGACGCCTACCCCCATTCAAGAACAATCCATCCCGTATGTGTTAATGGGACGCGATATTCTTGGGTCCGCGCAAACAGGCACTGGCAAAACAGCGTCATTTACTTTGCCCATGATTGATATCTTGGCGAATGGTAGGGCAAAGGCACGCATGCCACGCTCGCTGATTTTGGCACCCACACGGGAATTGGCGGCACAAGTTGCTGAAAATTTCGAAAAATTTGCCACCAATCATAAATTATCTATGGCTTTGTTGATTGGCGGCGTCAGCTTTTCTGATCAAGAAGCCGCGCTAGATAAAGGGGTGGATGTGCTGATTGCAACACCTGGGCGCCTGCTTGATCATTTTGAACGTGGCAAGGTATTGCTACAAGATGTCAAAATTCTGGTGATTGACGAAGCAGATCGTATGCTTGATATGGGCTTTATCCCTGATGTTGAGCGGATCGTTGGCACCTTATCCCCTCTTCGCCAGACTTTGTTTTTCTCAGCCACATTATCAGATGAGATCAAGGGCATTGGCGCGAAATTCGTGATGAACCCCAAGGTGATTTCAGTTGCGCCACCTGCGGCAACAGCGACAACCATCTCAGCACATCTGATCTGGACGCAAGTCAAAAAGAAACGTGAAATTTTACGTGATTTACTGCGGTCTGAAGAGATTAATAATGCGGTGATTTTCTGTAACAGAAAACGTGATATCGCAACCTTGCTATCCTCTTTGAAACGTCATGATTTCAAAGCTGTGGCACTGCATGGTGATATGACACAATCGGCCCGATTAGCGGCATTGGATGAATTTAAAGAAGGCATCTCGCCTCTATTAATTGCATCAGACGTGGCGGCGCGTGGTCTAGATATTCCCTCTGTCAGCCATGTCTTTAATTTTGATGTGCCATCAAATGCCGAAGATTATGTGCATCGCATTGGCAGAACAGGCCGCGCTGGAAGGCAGGGCACAGCCTTTACCTTGGCAGTCACAAATGACGATGACAAAAAGCTGGTCGCCGCGGTTGAAGCTTTGACAGGCGACCCAATCCCTGTGATGGAACTGGCAGGCGCAAGCAAGGCACCAAAAACAGATAATCATGCATCAGATGATAAAGGCACAAAAAATCGCAAAAGCAAGAAATCTGACGCAGACAAAAATCAAGATAAAGAACAGGCTGGCAAACAAAACACCAAACAAGCCTCAGGCAATCGCAATGAGCATGGCGAGTTACGCCCCGTGGCTTGGACAGGTGGCAATAGTTTTAAAGATAGAAACGATATCCCTGCCTTTTTGCGCTCAGCCTAGCTGTTTGGCGTAACAGATGAGCTGGCAGCCTTGTTAAGACGCTGCCAGTGCTTTTTCCACCACTTCTAGCAAATCACGCGACTTTGCGCCTGCTTGCACCTTTTGCAAAGCGAAGCGCATCTTCTCTTGACGATCAGAATCATAGGCACTCATGCGGGTCAGGCTTAAGGCCATGCGAGCGGCCAATTGCGGGTTGCGCTGATCTAATTCTACCAATTCGCCTGCAATAAAATCATAACCAGAACCATCTGATTTATGGAATTGTGTCGGGTTGACAGCCGCAAAAACACCTAAGGCAGACCGCATTTTATTTGGGTTATTGCGATCAAATATTGGATGCGCCATCAAGGATTTTACCGTCTCGATGGTGCCATTATGTGGTGATGCGGCACTCATAGAGAACCATTTTTCCATCACAAGGCTGTCTGATTGCCATTTATCGTGAAACGCCTTCATCGCCTGATCACGTTCATCAGATGTGGTCTTATTCAGGGCACTTAACGCACCTTGTGACAAGCTCATGATCTCATTTTGCGATTGTATCAAGGCTTGCTGTCTGGCATGGCGGTCACCTGTTGCCACAAACCAATCCAAAAGGGCATTTTGTAAATGGCGCCCTGCCGCGGTCATGATACGCGCAACCACTGCCTTTTCTTGTAATAAATCAGATAATGTCTGTGTCATACGGCTTGCCAGTGATGCCCGCAACCGATCTCTTGCGGCAAAAATTGCCACAGGGTCACTGTTCTTTCGGCCAGATTCAATCACAGCCTGTGATGGCATTGCCATAAGCAAAGCTTTGAAATCATCTTGCAAGCCATCATGTGCTAAAACCGCCTGATAGGCATTGGCTAGCGCATCCAGCAAATCTTCACGATCTTGGCCATCAAGATCAAGCTGTACCATTTTTTCCAGTAATTTTTGCGCCGCTTCCCAACGGTTAAATAAATCCACATCATGCGCTAATAAATGCAAGCGTTCTTGATCGCTTACATCATCTAACAGGCGAACAGGTGCGGAAAAATCACGCAAATAAGACGGGGTAAAGGGTCCCTGCTCAGGTTCGGCAAATGTCACAATCACATCTTCTTTGGCTGTTGTGATCATCATCAAAGCCTCATCACCGAAACCATCCCCCAAAATATCACCAAGCGCGGTCCCATCAGCTGTTTTCAAGCTGAAGGATGCTGGCATACCATTGGCTGTTAAAAATCCCAGACGAATGGGAAGAGGCAGAGGTTCACGCGCGGTATTTGCCGCTGTTTCTGGCACATGTTGTGCTATAGAAATTTGCAGTCCCTCATCATGATCTGCACGTGTTATCGTTACATGCGGTGTTCCTGCTTGGCTATACCATCTTTGCATAGATGAAAAATCAACATCATTCGCATCTGACATAGCGGCAATGAAATCATCACAGGTCACTGCTTGGCCATCATGGCGGGCAAAATATAAATCCATACCTTTGCGGAAGCCTGTATCACCAAGCTGGCTATGGAACATACGAATAACTTCGGCGCCTTTTTCATAAACGGTGGGCGTGTAAAAATTATTGATTTCAACAAAGGAATCAGGGCGGATGGGATGGGCAGTTGGTGACGCATCTTCGGGGAATTGAATGGCGCGCAAGGTCTGAACATCACTGGCGCGTTTTACCCCTTTATCATGCATATCTGCGCTGAAATTCTGATCCCTGAAAACCGTTAGCCCTTCTTTTAAAGTCAATTGAAACCAATCACGGCAGGTGACACGATTGCCCGTCCAATTATGGAAATATTCATGCGCAATGATCGCTTCGACTCGATCCAAATCATCATCTGTTGCTGTGTTTTGATCAGCGAGAACAAATTTGGAATTAAAAATATTCAGCCCCTTATTTTCCATCGCGCCCATATTGAAATGGCTGATGGCAACAATCTGGAACAAATCAAGGTCATATTCTAGACCATAGACATCTTCATCCCATTTCATTGATCGCTTCAGGCTGTCCATCGCATGATAAGTCAAATGACCATTGCCATGTTCCACATAGATATGAAGGTCAACAACCCGCCCAGATTGGGTTGTAAAGCTGTCTTGGACCAATTCCAGATCACCTGCAACAAGGGCAAATAAATAAGATGGCTTTGGATGAATGTCTTGCCAAATCGCATAATGACGATTTGTCCCAACGTCCCCTGTTTCGATCAAATTGCCATTGCTCAATAATTGCGGCTTTGTCTTATCAGCTTCAATGCGCACTGTGAAAGGCGCAAGCACATCTGGCCTATCCAGATAATAACAAATCCGCCGAAACCCCTCTGGTTCACATTGGGAGCAAAGCATATCTTGCGATAAATAAAGCCCTTCTAGGGCGGTGTTGTGATACGGATCACACGCTGAGGTAACAGCCACAAGACAGCTTGGTGCCACATCTTTAATCGTCAATGTGCCATCTGTTTCATGCAAACGATCTTGGGTAATCTCTTTGCCATCAATGGTAACAGAGTGAAGGGTTAGCCCCTCGCCTGATAAACATAGGTCGGTTGCGCCATTTTGCGCTGAGACTTTCATTGATGATGTGATGATGGCTTTATCATCGAGGATATTCACATCAAGATGCAGATCATGCACCTGATGCGATGGGGCCGCATAATCTTTGCGGTAAATAACGTTACGATCAGCCATCACGAGATGTCGTAAAGGCTTCGTCACAATGATCAGGGCAATAAGGCTTGCCTGCTAGAATGGGTTTGCCACAAAAGCTGAAATCTGTGTGTTTTGGATCGCCTGTTGGCCAGGCACATTTGGAACGTGACCAATTTAATTTCCGCAAAGCAAGGCGCAATGGCAGATTGTCAGGCTCTTCCAGCGCAACCTCTTTTGCCACAGCTTTTTTTGCGATAGGTGACTGGCGTTTCTTCAGACCAAGGCGATGCGCTTTGCCAGCAATGGCATTTCGTGTCACCCCTAATTCTTCACCAATCGAAGAAATAGAAAGTCCCTTATCCCACAGCTCTTTCAGCTTTTCTAAACGCTCTTCGGTCCAGCTATTTTTATCGTCTGCCATGATGTCTACCTTTGGAATATATCAATGATATATCGTTGCTTACTCACTACCTGTTGCTTAAGGCCAAAACCAATTTATAGCCACCAGCCAATGCGCCTGCTAGCCAATGCAATTGAAAGTCTTTGTTTTAAACAGATTCGCAAAGGCTTTCAACGAGAAAATCCAGCTATGTCGATCGGCATCTATTACGCTGATTATAGGTTTGCCTTGATCTTATTGTTTCTATCACACCATCTCTATTTGGTTGCGCCTATAAATTGACCAATTAAAGACAGCTGATAATCAAGCATATGCCGACCATAATGACATGCTAGCCCACGATTTTTCGCTTGTTTCAGCCATTCTGTTTCAGCTGGTGACATAATAATATCACAAATCAAGGCCTCTGCTTTTGCGGGCACAAGATCGCATGGCAAAGCATCCCCCTCTTTCAGGCCAAGAGCGGTCGCATTTATAATGATATCACAATCACTGACATCCAATTCATCCATCACCGCAATCGCTGCCTCAGGCAATTCTGTTTTCACCGCATCAACCAAATCTTGTGCTTTTTGCGGTGTGCGATTGTAAATATGAAGAGAGCCAATCGCCTCGCAACTAAGCGCATAGGCAACCGCACGCGCCGCACCACCTGCCCCGATTATCACAATTGATTTACCAGCCAGCTGATGCCCCTCTCCGATCAGGCCATTCACAAACCCAGCCCCATCAAAATTATCCCCTTTTAAGCGTCCATTTTCAAAACGAACCGCATTAACCGCGCCTGTGATGCGCGCCACGGGACCCAAATCATCACACAAAGCGGCCAAGGTCATTTTATGCGGTATGGTCACAGCCGCGCCTTTAAATTGCGGCATAGCATGCAAGCCTTTCACAGCATCTGCAAGGCCTTCAGGCGTAATATCAAGCGGCACCATCACAGCATCAGTGCCTTGTTCAGCAAAGATCGAGTTAAACAAAGATGGTGCTCTGACATGTGTTGCTGGATGTGCCATACACCCGAATAACTGCGTGCTGCCGCTGATCAATGGCATGGTCTTATTTGACTGGCTCATAAATGTCTGACTTTCATTTTGACAAAAGAAAAAACCATCTTTGGCCAATAAAGACCATGAAGATGCCCCATTTATGCCTAATTTGCCCTGTTTATTGCCAATTGTGAAGAGGTTGTTATTCGAATGTTTCAATTCACTCTCGCTGGTTAATATGCAACACTCCCCTAAGACGGATATCAGCCTTTTCACAACCTTGATGAACAGGACATATAACGCATAACAAATGGGACCCAATTTCATGTCAAAATTAAAATCAAAATCATTTCTGATTGGCGCAGGGCTTGCTGGTGCAACGATTCTGGTTGCTGGCCTTGCTGTTGCGGCAGTAAAAACGCATGACCACCACCATGGCGAAAGAGGCCATAATAAGCATGGTCATAAAATGATGAAGCTTCATAAGCTTGATACAAATGATGATGATCTTTTGTCTCTCGCAGAATTTACTGCCCCCCTATCAGCGCAATTCCTGAATCTTGACACAAATAAGGATGGGCAGATCTCTGAGGATGAATTTCTGGCCAAAGCCACCATGCGCTTTGCCAAATTAGATACAGATTCAAATGGCACGATTGACGAAGCTGAAATGCCAAAGCGTCAAAAGGGCAAAAAAGGCCACGGTAAAAAAGGCGGCTATCATCATGATGACGCCGAAACAGATAACAGCACAGCAAGCTAGCATATCTTACCCATCTTTGATGTGCTCCTCCCACATCAAAAAAGGCCCCAATTTGGGGCCTTTTTCATTCTTCTTCAAATGTCAGACTAGAAGAATTAATACAATAACGAAGCCCCGTTGGCTCAGGGCCATCTTCAAACACATGGCCTAGATGCGCTTCACATTGGCTGCAATGCACTTCGACACGTTTCATGAAAAAGCTGCGATCGGTTTTCGTGCCGATATTATCATCATGAGATGGTTCATAAAATGACGGCCAGCCTGTGCCAGATTCAAATTTTGTTTCACTGTGAAATAAGGGCGCATTGCAACAAATACAGGCATATTGCCCTTCATGATGATTATCCCAATAAGCACCAGAAAACGCCCGTTCTGTGCCGTGTTTTCGCGTCACATAATATTGCTCATCATTTAATTGTGAACGCCATTCATCATCCGTTTTTGTAATTTTAGGGGCCATAATAACAAATGCTCCACTAGGCTAGGATTAAAAGGTAAGTTAGGTTGTTTTTGAGGCCAAAGCATCAAAAATAGATTGTTGTGTGGCTGGCATATCAATATGCGTAACGCCCAGCGCATCACATAACGCAGATATCACCGCAGGCGGTGCCCCAATCGCACCAGCCTCACCACTGCCTTTGACGCCAAGATCATTATTCAAGCAAGGCGTGTTGCGTGTAGAGATATCAAAGGCAGGCACATGATCCGCGCGCGGCAAGGTGTAATCCATCAAAGAGCCTGCCAATAATTGACCAAATTCATCATAGGGCAGATATTCATACAAAGCTTGGCCTATCCCTTGGGTGATGCCACCATGAATTTGCCCATGCAAAGTGAGCGGGTTCACCACAATGCCAAAATCATCCACCACAGTATAAGACGCAATCTTGGCTTTGCATTCTGCGGGATCAACTTCAATTTCGGCGATATGACACCCATAGGGATAAGACGCGCCCTTTGTCTTATAGCTATGTTTTAAAGACAGGGGATGCGCGGCATCTGTCTTTTCAATATGCGCTGCCAATTCATATAAAGAGATGCTTTGATTGGTATCAAGCGCGCTAAAGACACCATCTGCAAAGCTGAGATCATCGAGCCGCGTTGATAAGGCATGTGCGGCAAGTATCTTGGCTTTTTCAATCACAAGCTGGCTCGCTTCTGAGATCGTAGAACCTAGCACAGCTGTCATGCGCGCGCCGCCCGTAGTCCCCGCAGGTGTGCGGTGCGAATCCCCTTGCAAGATGGTGATGTCTGCACTGTCATATCCAAGCTTATGGCTAGCGATTTGTGTTAATGTGGTGCGATGGGCCTGACCATTATCCTGTTGAGAGGCATAGATAATCAGATGGCCATCATCTTGGAATTCAAATTCAATATCCTGTTCTGCCCCATTGCCGCATTGTTCCAAATAAAGCGACAAGCCAATGCCACGCAATAATCCCTTATCGGCTGAGGCCTCTTTTCGCCTCTCAAAGCTGTCCCATTGCGCGCGTCTTTTGGCATGTGCCAATAATTCGGGCATTTCACCAGAATCAATGGTGCCGCCCAAAATCATCTTATAGGGTATTTGATCGGCCTTAATCAGATTGCGGTCTCGTACCTCTGTGCGGTCAATGCCGATCTGCGCTGCAATATGGTCCATCATCCGTTCCAGCACATAATTGGCCTCTGGCCGACCTGCCCCACGATAGGCGTCAACAGCAGGGGTATTTGTCATAACCCCTTTGACAATCATGCCTGCTGTCTGAATGTCATAAACAGTGGTCAAGGTGCGAGATGCTGAGATCGTTGGAATATAGACCCCAAAATTGGACAACCAGCTTCCCATATTGGCATGGGCTTCGACCAAATAGGCTTGAATGCGTCCTGATGCATCAATTCTGGCATGCGCTTTTGTGCGGTTATCTCTGCCAAATAAATCGGACAAAAAGGCTTCGGAGCGTTCTTGTTGCCAGCGCACGATTTTGCCCAATTTCAACGCTGCCCAGGCCACGCAGATCTGTTCTGGATGCAAGAAAATCTTAAAACCAAACCCGCCGCCGACATCACCTGTGATTAATTGGCATTTCTCTTCTGGCAAATTCACAGCCTTGGCAATTTGTCTGGCAAGCCCCACCGCGCCTTGGCTTCCTGAATAAATGCGCAGACCATCATCTTGCGGCATAGCCACAAGGGGCCTCGTCTCCATTGAATTGGTCAAAATACGGTTATTAACCACATCAAGTGAGATCAGTTGCTCACCGTCTTTCAACGGTGCTGATAAAACTGTTTTGGCATCTTGAACAAGCCCTGCATGCCATTCAAAAGCCAGATTATCAGGATAGGCAGGGTGAACTTGCACAGCGCCATCTTGCATCGCTTCATAAATATCTGTTACCGCATCACGCGGCTCAAAATCAACTTCGATCAGATCAAGAGCCGCTTGGGCTTGGTCTTTGGTGTTCGCCACCACCATCGCCACAATATCGCCAGCATGACGGTTCACATCGCGCACCATAGCAGATTTGCTTGAAGGTGTCATTTTGCTGCCATCTGGCATTTCTGCATAATATTGGCACTGTATCTCACCAATTTTGTCGGCATCTAGATCAGCTTGCGTGGCAACCAATAACACGCCATCTGCTTGCTTGGCATCAGTGACATCTAGAGCGGTCAGATCAGCATGACCAAAAGGCGCACGCAAAAAGGCAACATGCACCCCCTCGCCTGGCAAGACATCGTCTGTATAGCGCCCCTGACCACGCAATAATGCGTCATCTTCAAGTCTCTCAATGGATTGACCTATGCCAAATTTCATGTCTCTGCCTTATTATTTATGCGTTATCAGGGAAAAATCACGGACAAAGCATCAGATGCGTTCTGGTAATAATTTATGGGAACCGCTTTCCTTTTCAAGCATCATCAAAATCATTCATACCACGATAAAGCCTGATGGCTGTGGTCAACAGGCATAACATGCCAAATAACACTGCCAAAGGGATAAAAGATTGTGGCCAGATGCAAAAGACACATAAAAATAGAATCGTTTCTGCCCCTTCGGTCAGGCCGCCAAGGTAATAAATGCCTTTATCAGGAGATGGCGTAATATTATTTTTTTCGGCAATAATCGCATAGGCAAGAAAACTTGTGCCTGTCCCAACAAAGGAAAATATCAAAAACGCCGCCGCCAGCGCATTGGCGGCATCATAAATCGCAAAGCTAAAGGGTACAAAAGAGTAAAATAGAAAATCAAGTGCGATATCTAGAAATGCCCCTTTATCGGTTGGCTTTGTCAGCCGCGCAATCGTCCCATCTAGCCCATCACAAAAGCGCGAGAAAATAAGCAAAAAAAGCGCCCAATGAAAGGCACCAAACATGATGGCAACCCCTGCTGAAATTCCCGTGATAAAGCCAAGCCATGTCACATGATCAGCCTGCATGCCGCACATGCTGGCGGCCCGTGCGATCAGACGCATCGGTTTATCTATTGCGGATCTGATTTTGGTGTCAAACATCTATCATCTGGCTTTCTTAATGCTTGAAAAAACACAGTATAGACTGCAAACAAGGATTAACGAAAGGCAATCTTTGTTTGCGTTGCAAAGACCGCTTGGCCTTGCTTTACCATAACATAATAAGAGGCTGGCAGGCGCAGGGTAACGATGGATTGTATCAAACCAAAACCGCATGGCTCACCAACCGCAATCGACTGTCCTTCTGCATGCGGGCAAAACAGATATCGCGTGATGGCTGTACCATAGAGCGAAACGGTCACAACCTCATCATGATAGGCCTGGATTAGCAAATCATAGCGCGCATTTGTGGTACGCGCCAACGGATCATGTTCTGGCAAATAGGTCCCATCAATCCAAATTTTATCGATCACATGTCCCCCAATTGGGGCATAACAAATTTGACTAGCTAACAAACTGGCATTGATATCAATATGACACCCGCTTGATGTTTGCCTGATATCTGTGACAATGCCGTCAATGGGGGCGGTTATCATTGTAATATCATCTTCGTGAAGCGAACGCTTTATCGGATGAAGCAATAAATGCAGATATAAAAACAAGAATAAACCTAGCACACCAAGCGGCAATGCGATCAGCGATAACAAAATCACCATCATCCCAGCAACAGCCTTTACCGCAAAGCCAATATGGGTAAATCGTGACGTCATCCCTTTTGGATTATTATCTTGTGATGGCATATCTGACATCTGGCAATCTCATCACTCAGTATTTGCACCAGGCACTGCGAAGATTTGATTAGGATAAATCAAATCAGGATCGCTTATTTGATCTTGGTTACGTCTAACGATATCGACATAGCGCACCCCTTTGCCATAGCTGCGATAAGCAATGCGCCAAAGGGCGTCACCGCGATGCACCACGACCATCAAACTGCCATCTAGACCACCTTGCAATTGCGCTTGATCAACGGATAATTCTGCTTTTGCCAATTCTTTTGATTGGGCATCTAATAATAAGACGACAAGTTGTTGTTTTGCACCTGTATCAAAAGGATTATCAGCAATAACAGACGCCCATCTGCCTGTTTTGGCCAAAGGCACAGTGGATAAATCTTGTGCCCCAAAGGTGCCAGCCACAGATGCCCCGCCACTTGCAACACCTTGAATGGTTAACCCGCCTGTCTCGTTCCAGCTAAGCGAGCCAATTTGAATAAAAATCTCATCCTGTCCCAAAATTTCAGCAACGGTTTCTGCCTCTGTTTGTGATGCCGTTTGCGTTGCACCATCACTGCTTGACTTGTCAGCTGGCTTTTCCGCTTCTTCTGCCTCAGGGATTTGCAGAATTTTGGCATCGCCTTCATCCGTTTGTGGGACAAGCGCAACCAGTGGCTTTTCGTCGCCATTTGCTGCCACCTCAACAACGATTGAAATATCAGCCTGCTCTCTTCTGCCATCTGTTGTGACCATCTCTAGCTGCAAGAGATGCGCGCCAGCCGATAAGGGTTGATCTGGCAAAACCACCCATTGACCTTGGGAGTCAATGATATTTTGCGCAAAAATCGTGCCATTTTCTGTAATGAAAATACTGGCATTTGGCGCGCCTCTGCCCGCAAAGACAGCCATGCCATCGGCTTGGACACGTGCGATATCGATCACCAATTTATCAATGGCCTCTTCGCCTGTTTCGCTTGGCACAGTTTGCTGCTCTAACACGGTTTGCTTGGTCTCAGCTGGGGTTTCAATCACAGTTTGTGCGACGGGCTGATCACGCGTAACCGCGCCATCATCAATAGGTAGAACAAGCGTATAAATCAGCGTGGTGGCGGCAATCACAGCAGCGCCAATGACCAGAGGAAGAATATATGATTTCATGTCCCACACCCTTATAAAGCAAAGCCTTTTCAATGCTATCAGCCCAAATCACCGCTGACTAGTCTTTTGACAGATTGTTTTATAAATGCCCCCCAAACCAAACCGCAAAATCAAACCACAAAATCAAACCACACAATCAAACCACTAGGGTAAAGTTCAACTGGCACCCCATCCTTTATTCCTTTATGCTGAAAAAAGGTCGTCTTGCGTTTTGAGAATGCGACACATGAAGGAGATGATAATGCCACGAATTTGTGTTTTTGCAGGCGCTGCCTCTGGAACAAATCCCGATTATGCAACCACAAGTTTTGACATTGGCAAAGGCTTGAGCGCATGCGGTTACAGCTTTGTTTATGGCGCTGGCAATACAGGATTAATGGGCGCCTTTGCAGATGGTGTCCTTGCAAATAAGGGCGATATCAAAGGCATTATTCCGCATTTCTTAAAAGACAGAGAGGTGGCGCATACAGGTTTAACACAGATCATTGCAACCGACACCATGCACGAGCGAAAAGCGCAAATGTACCAAGACGCTGATGGATTTTTGATCCTGCCAGGTGGTCTTGGCACGCTTGATGAAACGATGGAAGTGCTGACATGGCGGCAATTAGATCAGCTTGATGCACCAGTGATCATCTATTCGCCTGATGGCTATTGGAAAAATATGCGCACCCTGTTTGATGATGTCATCACAGGTGGGTTTGCCCATTCAAATGGCCTTGGCACCATTGACTGGCAAGAAACACCAACAGGGGTCATTGAAGCCATGAAACAAGCCCTGCCTGTTTGATAAGATACAAGTGAAATTCTTGCATTTCCCTAGATAATTTTGTACCATTCGCCCACATTTACACGTCGGCCGACATGGCCACTGAAATGGCCAGTTAAATGGCACGTGAATCGGACACGCTTAAACTGTTATATTATTTGGGCAAAGGAAAATGGGGATGTCAAAAATTAAAGTAGCAAATCCAATCGTTGAGATGGATGGCGATGAAATGACCAGAATCATCTGGCAAAAAATCAAAGATAAACTGATTTATCCCTATCTAGATATTGATCTAAAATATTTTGACCTCGGCATGGAATCACGTGATGCCACTAATGACCAAATCACGATTGATGCGGCCAATGCCATTAAAGAGCACCGCGTTGGCGTGAAATGCGCAACCATCACACCTGATGAAGCGCGTGTTGAAGAATTTAACCTAAAAGAGATGTATAAGTCACCGAATGGCACCATTCGCAACATATTAGGTGGCACTGTCTTCCGCCAGCCAATCATTTGCTCTAACGTGCCGCGCCTTGTGCCTGGCTGGACGCGCCCGATTGTAATCGGTCGTCATGCATTTGGGGATCAATATCGTGCCACAGATATGTTGGTGGATGGCCCTGGTACATTAACTTTGTCATTCCAGCCAGCTGATGGCGGGCCTGCGACTGTAAAACAGGTTTATGAATTCCCAGAAAGCGGCGTGGCAATGGCCATGTATAACCTTGATGAATCGATCAGAGGCTTTGCTAGAGCTTGTATGAATTACGGGCTTGATCTTGGCTGGCCTGTATATCTTTCAACAAAAAATACCATCATGAAAGCCTATGATGGCCGTTTCAAAGATTTGTTCGAAGAAGTGTTCGAAGCTGAATTTAAAACCAAATTTGAAGAAGCTGGCATCACTTATGAGCATCGCCTGATTGATGATATGGTTGCTTGTGCGATGAAATGGGATGGCGGCTTTGTTTGGGCATGTAAGAACTATGATGGTGATGTTCAATCTGACACAGTGGCGCAAGGTTTTGGGTCACTTGGCTTGATGACATCAGTGTTAATGACACCAGATGGGCAAACAGTCGAAGCCGAAGCGGCACATGGCACAGTGACACGCCATTATCGCCAGCATCAGCAAGGCAAGCAGACATCAACCAACCCTATTGCATCAATCTTTGCGTGGACCAGAGGCCTAACCTATCGTGCGCGTTTTGATAACACACCAGAGGTTGAAAAATTTGCCACGACGCTTGAAGACGTTTGTATCAAAACAGTGGAACGCGGCCAAATGACCAAGGATTTGGCCTTGCTTGTTGGGGCAGATCAGCCCTTCTTAACCACTGACGAGTTTTTAGATGCGCTGGATGAAAATCTGCAAAAAGCAATGGGCTCTGCTTAACGCTGCCTCATGAAAAACAGTCAAAGAAAAAGGCACCATCTGGTGCCTTTTTTTATGACCCAATGTAACAGTTACCCAATATAACATTCACAAGGTCACTATTTGCTTAAAGCAGCCTTTATGGCATCAAGTGCCGCTTGGGCTTTGCTGCCGTCTGGTCCGCCAGCTTGCGCCATATCAGGACGCCCGCCACCGCCTTTGCCGCCCAATGCTTCAGATCCGATACGCACAAGTGAGACAGCGTCAAAATCAGATGTCGCCTCGTAACTGACACAGACCACAATGGATGCTTTATCGTCATTTCTGGCGATCAGAGCAATCACCAAGGCACCACCAGCTGATTTCAATTCATCCGCCATAGGTTTTAGGTCTTTGGCTGGCACATCATCCAAAATCTTGCCGATAAAGCTGATATTGCCGATGGCCTCTGCCTCTTGGCCTTTGCCGCCGCCGCCTGTGGCAAGCTTGCGGCGCATATCACTCAGCTCTTTTTCCAATTTCTTGCGTTCTTCAAGCAAATTGGCAACACGGTCTGCCACTTGTTCAGGTGCGGTTTTCATCAAGGTTGCAATCTGGCTTAATTGCGCATCTTTGGCTGTTGCCCATTCACGGGCCCCATTTTGCGTGACGGCTTCGATACGTCTGACGCCGCCAGCCACCGCGCTTTCAGAGATGATTTTCAGCCATGCAATATCGCCAGAGCGGCTAACATGGGTGCCACCACATAATTCCACTGACCATGCGGTGCGGCCTTCCACATCAGTGGGACCGCCCATTGAGACAACACGCACCTCATCACCATATTTTTCACCAAATAACGCCAATGCGCCTTCTTTAATGGCTTCATCTGGTGTCATTAATCTGGTTGTGACCTGATCATTCATTACGATACGATGATTCACAATCTCTTCGATTTTGGCCAATTCATCTTGGGCCACTGCCTTTGGGTGACTGAAATCGAAACGAAGCCGATCTGGTCCCACATGAGAGCCTTTTTGCGCCACATGTGTACCTAGCACTTCACGCAAGGCCTCATGCAATAGATGTGTTGCGCTGTGATTGGCTTTTGTCATCGCGCGTCTATTGGCATCAATAACAAGCGCGCCAGCATCCCCAACAGATAAGGTGCCTGTTTCAATCGTCGCATGATGCAAGAATAAGCCAGCTGATGTTTTGGTGGTATCTGTCACCGCAATCATTGCATTTAGGGTTGTGATCTGACCTCTATCGCCTGTCTGGCCGCCAGATTCACCATAAAAGCATGTTTGATTTGTGATGATTTCAACCTTGTCACCTGCCTCAGCTGATGTCACTGATGATCCTTCGTTGATGATGGCTTTGACTTCAGCTTCGGTTTCTTCGCGGCTATAGCCCAAGAATTCCGTTGCACCCAGCTGATCTGCCAATTCAAGATACACCCGTTGTTCTGCTGTGCCGCCTGAACCTGTCCATGCCGCTCTAGCAGCTGCCTTTTGCGCCGCCATGGCGTCATCAAAGCCAGCTTGATCCACTTGCCAGCCATAGCCGCGCAAGAAATCTTGCGTCAAATCAAGCGGGAAACCATAGGTGTCATAAAGACGGAATGCGGTCTCGCCAGATAAGGTGCCGCCAGACGCTTTGCCTGCCACCTCATCTGTTAATAATTTCATGCCGCGGCCAACGGTTTCTTTAAATCTTGATTCTTCAAGCTTTAAGGTTTCCGAGATTAAAGATTGGGCGCGTACCAATTCTGGGAAATGCCCGCCCATCTCTGTGACCAAAGATGACACCAAATTATGCATCACAGGGTCTTTACAACCCATTTGATGCAAATGACGCATGGCACGGCGCATGATACGGCGCAACACATAACCGCGCCCTTCATTAGACGGCAACACCCCATCCGCAATCAAAAACCCAGCAGAACGTAAATGATCAGCCACCACGCGGTGTGATGTTTTAAAATCACCATCAGGATCTGTATTGGAATGATGCGCAGAGCTTTCAATTAAAGCACGCATCAAATCAATATCATAATTATCATGCTGGCCTTGCAAGACAGCGGCAATACGCTCTAGCCCCATCCCTGTATCAATCGAAGGTTTTGGCAAAGAAAGACGTTCGGTTTCGGTCTGCTCATACTGCATAAAGACCAAATTCCAAATTTCGATGAAACGGTCGCCATCCTCATCGGGAGAACCAGGAGGACCACCAGGAATGTGATCCCCATGATCATAGAAGATCTCAGAACAAGGACCGCACGGCCCTGTATCACCCATTGACCAGAAATTATCAGATGTTGCAATGCGAATGATGCGATCATCGCTGATGCCAGCAATTTTACGCCATAGCCCTGCGGCTTCTTCATCTTCATGATAGACCGTAACAAGTAATTTATCTTTTGCCAGACCAAAATCACCCGTGATCAATTGCCACGCATGACTAATCGCTTCTTCTTTAAAATAATCACCAAATGAAAAATTACCCAACATTTCAAAAAACGTATGGTGACGCGCTGTATAGCCCACATTTTCCAAATCATTATGTTTACCACCAGCGCGCACACATTTCTGCGAGGTCACAGCACGGCTATAATCGCGCTTTTCCATGCCTGTAAAGACATTCTTAAATTGCACCATACCAGCATTGGTGAACATTAATGTGGGATCATTTTGCGGGACAAGGGGGCTAGATGCAATTTCAGCATGTCCTGCTTTAACAAAATAATCGAGGAAAGCAGATCGGATATCTTTAACGCTTGTCATGGCTCAACCTATGGCAACAAAATGACGTGAAACTTATCCCTTGTTACTAGCTGAAAACGCCAATCAGGTCTAGCCTTGCAGACCACGCTTTTCGCAAAAAGACCCTGCGATGGACAATTAAAGATGCGCAATTAAAAAAGCCCCTGCCAACAAAAGCAGAGGCTTATTCAAAGTCATTATCACTTTTAGGATCACTCATGGGATAAGGTCACTTACCCCTTTTAGCGGTGCGCAGATGCGCTACCCCTCTGCTTCAGGATCTTCTGCAATGCTCGCATCCATCATTTGATCTTGTACCAAGCCCGCATTTTGCCTGATAGCGGTTTCAATCTCATTCGCTATCTCTGGATTTTCTGTTAAGAAATTCTTTGAATTCTCGCGACCTTGGCCGATGCGTTGTCCGTTATAAGAGAACCACGCCCCAGCTTTTTCAACCAGACCAGCCGCGACACCCAAATCAAGCAATTCCCCTGTCTTAGAGATGCCTTCACCATACATGATATCAAATTCAACTGTTCTGAAAGGCGCGGCCACCTTATTTTTGACCACTTTCACGCGCGTTTGGTTCCCAACCACCTCATCACGGTCTTTGATAGCGCCGATGCGTCTAATATCCAAACGAACAGAGGCATAGAATTTCAGCGCGTTACCGCCTGTTGTTGTTTCAGGATTGCCAAACATCACCCCAATTTTCAAACGAATTTGGTTAATGAAAATCACCAAACAATTTGACCGTGAAATAGATGATGTCAATTTGCGTAACGCTTGGCTCATCAAGCGGGCCTGAAGACCCACATGGGTATCACCCATTTCGCCTTCTAGTTCAGCGCGTGGCACCAATGCCGCCACTGAATCAACCACCAACACATCAATCGCACCAGAGCGCACAAGCGTATCTGCGATTTCAAGAGCCTGTTCCCCAGCGTCAGGCTGTGAGATCAGCAACTCATCAAGATCAACACCTAGCTTTTTGGCATAAATCGGATCAAGCGCATGTTCCGCATCCACAAAGGCACAATTGCCCCCTTGTTTTTGCGCTTCGGCAACGGCGTGAAGTGCCAAAGTTGTTTTACCTGATGATTCAGGCCCATAAACTTCGATGATACGCCCCTTAGGAAAGCCACCAATGCCAAGGGCGATATCCAAACCAAGAGAGCCTGTTGAGATGGCTTGCACATCCACCACAGATTCGCGCTGGCCCAATTTCATCACAGAGCCTTTGCCAAACGCTTTTTCAATTTGGCCAATCGCTGCTTCGAGCGCCTTGCTCTTATCTTCATTATTCATTTTCAGATCCACAATTTGTGCTGTCATTTTTATGCCTTTCATGTTGCATGATCTTATCACGCTGTCCAGCCACAAAACCCGTAAAAGAGACCACAAAACGCGAATTGCGTGCCTGATGGGCTGGAACAGGCTGACAGATCGTTATGATCTATTTTTGTTCTCATACCATGACAGGAAAAAGAACAGCTTGCAAGTTTTTATTCCTGTTTTGTTCTCTTTTGATGGTAAATAGGCCTCTATCCCCCAGTAATCAGACATATTTTGCGTGCGTCATTCTGCACAATTCGTCTCTTTCAGGGAGGATCACCGCCCGATTTAGGATGTTTTGTCTGTTAGGTTTGGCCGAGTGAATGGCAAGGACAGAACAAATTGCGAACCTTCTTGTGAACTTTTGGTTAAGCTGACCGTCCCGCCCATGCAAGCCGCAGAGGTCCTGACTGACACAAGACCAATGCCTGTTGGCAGGCGCGCTTTATGGCTACTATCAGGCATTTTGGTGCTTTGATAAGGCGCAAAAGGATTGAGACCTGCTGGTATGCCAGGGCCATTATCAGTGATTTGGATCGTGAGCCATTTCCCACTGCATTTATAAGATAGGGATATGTGCAAAGGCGGTTTATCATCTGCCGCGTTTTGATAGGCTTCAACTGAATTAAACAGCAAATTGCTCATGATCCTAGCGAGATGCAATTCGCAAATGCCGATCACACCGTCAAATGGCTGATGCGTGATAGATAATTTCGCATCGCTGCCCATCATGACCTGCCAGCCATGAGATTGCCTTTGTAAAAAATCACATATCTCATCATATCCCCGTAAGGGTAAATCAGCTGATATATGGTCCAAGTGATTATGAGGAAGGTTATGATATGACCTGTCAGGAACGTTCGTATTTTGTTTGTTAATAGGGGAAATATGCTGGCCTAGATCTTCTAAAAGACCTTTAATTTGCCGCACATTCTCTCGCAAAATTTGACCATAATCATATCGGCTAGGATTGGCATGTCCTGCCATCTCACCTTGCCCATCAGATACGCTGTTTTGCGGGTCTTGTTCACACAGATCCGCCAAAGCCTGATGGCTTGCCTGCTCTAGCTGATCTGCGGCGATGGTCACAAGCATCAAATTATTATTTATGTCATGTAATATGGCTTTGATCTCTACCGCATCATCACATGATTGTGACGCGGCATGATCAAGAATGTGGTCTAGCCTGTCTTTTGGCACACCCCAATGACCCGCCCAATTAAATGCCCAATGACTGGGCATAAATTTCTGAAAAATACTTTGCTTTGCCTGCATGATGACGCATGTCCATCTTGACTTGGTGCGCCAGTTATTAAAGGCCGCCCCATCAAAAACATAAAAACGGTCACTACACGAAATACAGTTATTAACTTTTAATTATACAACTTTTAAGAGTTCGTAAAGGATATAATAAAAGAAGGCGCAACACCTTCTTTTATGATGGTTCACTTATGGTAATGGAGCGGGCATAAGGATAAACGCCCGATACCAAATCATGATGCCAGATCATGATGACAAATATCGCCTAGACAGGCTTAATCATCACGATGGATGCGTTCCATTTTTTCGTGACGTTCTTGGGCTTGCAAGGTCATTGATGCAATTGGCCGCGCTTCAAGTCGCTCTAGGCTAATGGGCTCATCAGTGTCTTCGCAATAGCCATAGGTGCCATTATCAATGCGGCGCAAGGCTGATTCGATTTTCTGGATTAATTTGCGCTCTCTATCGCGTGTGCGCAGATCCAATGCCGCAGAGCTTTCAATTTGCGCTCTGTCCATTTGATCAGGCTTATGCAGCGTTTCTGTTGATAGATTTTCAAGTGTCTGGCTCGCCTCATTCAGCAATTCAGACCGCCACGCTATCAATTTCTGACGAAAATATTCTTGTTGCATCGGGTTCATAAACTCTTCATCGCGTGATGGTTTATAGCCTTCAGGCAGGGATACGGGACCAACAGCGTCATCTATGGCTTTTTTTGACATAATTATTCGGGCCTTCTTCAGTATCTTTGGTGCAGAGTATCTTTGGTGCGGAACCTGTTTCACAGGCTTTTTAGAAGCTGGCATTACCGCGCTTTTGGTCCAGCACCACAAAATTTATGTGATACGGGTTTACACAAGTTCATATTGGCTTGCAACCCTGATTGATAAATGTGGATGCCCCATAGTTATTACCAAATCCATAAGAAATGGTTAATCACGCAAATGTGATTTGCACCAAATCATTGCAATCGCCATCCTGCTTCTTGGTTCAAAGACTGACCCATGACTGATAAAATTAGGAGCAGCGTTAAATGAACATTCTTATTGTTGAAGATGATGCGATTGTGGCAGATGCCCTCGCTATGACCCTTGAGCAAACTGGCTATTTTTCTGTGGTAGCTGGCAGCATTCATTAAGCCCTTGAAGAGATCAATATCAATGAATTTGATGCGATTTTGCTTGATCTGAAATTGCCTGATGGTGATGGCACAAGATTTGCGCGCTTGGTGCGTGCCAAAAAAGACCGTCAATTAATTCCCATTCTTGTTGTCTCTGGCAATAATTCTGTTGATGACCGCATTATGGCACTGGGCGCAGGCGCAGATGGCTATCTTGGCAAGCCTTTTGATAAGCATGAATTATTGGCCCATCTTGAAGCGATTATTCGCCGCGCGAATGGCCACAGCTCTTTGCAAATCAAAATTGGCAATTTAGAAATCGATCTGCATCGCAAAGTGGTGTTTGTGGATGGCAAGCCTGTGGCCTTGACGCGCAAAGAATTTGATATCGTCAATTTGCTTGGTGTTCGCAAAGGCGCGGTATTAAGTAAATCAAGCTTTATCAACCATTTATATGGCGGCAGAGATGAACCAGAATCAAAAATTGTCGATGTGTTCGTCTGTAAATTACGCCACAAATTAGACCAAGCAGGTCTAGAAGGTGCCGCTATTCAAACCGTATGGGGCCAAGGTCATAAGCTTGTGGAAACAGAGACAAACACACCCTCTTCTATGACCCACTAAGCGCGTTGTCACAATCACGCTTTGGCATAATATGAAATACCGCCATCATCTTTGTGAAATTTGCATAAAGAATGATTGAAATCTGAGCCCGACTGTTGCATGACAATAGCTGTGATGTAACAGTCTTTGGGCTTTTTTTATGACACAATTTCTTGATTTCAGTTTGGGTGATTTTGTCACCCACCCGCAAAAACCAGAATGGGGCATTGGACAAGTGCAATCCATTACGGGCATGCGTGTTGTGGTGAATTTTCCAGAAGCTGGTAAATTATTGATAAATTGTGAAGAAGTTAGTCTTACCCCTGTCGGTGAGAGAACAGATTAGGCCAGAAAAGACACATCAAACCCATAGCATCTGCTAGTGTCATGTCATTAGCTTGATGGTTATCAGAGTTTCAATAATAAAAAGTGGTCACAATAGCATGCCTGATTCAGTTGATTTTGTGAAAAAGAACAACCCTGACAAAAAAGGCCGCAAGGGACGGTTTAAGCCAAAAGGCCGCCTGACTGATCCTGCGCAAATTACCGCAGTTCAGGCTTTATTGGGTGATGTGACATATCAACGTGATATGTTAATTGAATATCTGCATATCATTCAGGATGAATATGGGCATTTGAGCGCAGAAAAACTGGCCGCATTGGCGCATTTGATGAAAATCCCCATGGCTGAAGTCTGGGAAGTGGCAAGCTTTTATGATCATTTTGATCTGGTCAAAGAAGGGCAAACCGCCCCTGCTAAGCGCACCATCCGTGTTTGCACATCGCTGTCATGCATGATGGCAGGCGGTGAAGCGATGCTGGCCGAATTACAAGCCTTGAATAATGATGAGGTGCGTTTTGTACCTGCGCCATGCATTGGGGCATGTGACAAAGCACCAGCGGCCGCAGATGGTCACTCACTTGTGGCAAATACCTCAGCGGCAGAATTGCGCAAAAGAGCACAAAGCACACCGCCCAATGCCACTATGCCAGATTATCGCGGCTTTGAGGCCTATCAATCCGATGGGGGCTATGCCCTATTGAAGGATTTGAAATCAGGCGTTCGTTCTGACGAAGAGGTGCTTGAGGCATTGTCAACATCAGCCTTGCGTGGTCTTGGTGGTGCAGGTTTCCCGACAGGCCGCAAATGGTCAATCGTAAAAGGCTATGACGGCCCGCGCATGATGGCTGTCAATGGCGATGAGGGTGAACCTGGCACATTTAAAGACAGACATTATCTGTCTACAGATCCGCACCGTATGATCGAAGGCGTGTTAATCGCCGCCAAGGTGGTTGGCATCCAGCATTGCTATATATACATGCGTGATGAATATCCTGAGATCATCTCTTTATTGCGCGATGAATTGGCATTGGTTCAGCAAGCTGGCTTGGCAGATCATACGATTATTGAGTTACGCAGAGGCGCTGGCGCTTATATTTGTGGTGAAGAATCAGCGATGATTGAATCGATCGAAGGCAAGCGTGGCCTGCCGCGTCATCGCCCACCTTATGTGGCTGAAGTTGGCCTATTTGGCAAACCAACCTTGGTTAATAACATTGAAACGCTATATTGGGTACGTGACATTGTTGAAAAAGGCCCAGACTGGTTTAACGCGCAAGGCAAGGAAAACCACCCAGGTTTCCGCACCTATTCGGTATCAGGGCGCGTTGCAAAGCCTGGCTTGGTGACAACACATGCTGGTGCTACAGTATCTGAATTAATCAACGCTTGTGGCGGCATGGCAGATGGTCATGATTTCAAAGGGTATCTGCCTGGCGGGGCGTCTGGTGGTATTTTGCCAGCATCAAAGGCGGATATCCCGCTTGATTTTGGTGGTGCGCTTGCTGAGGAAGGTTGTTTTGTTGGAAGCCACGCGATTGTGGTGTTATCTGATCAAGATAACATGTGGGATGCGGCACTAAATTTGATGCAATTCTTCAAACATGAATCATGTGGCCAATGCACCCCATGCCGCAATGGCACTGAAAAAGCAGTGCACTTAATGCAACAGCCTGTCGCAGATACCTTGTTGTTAACAGAGCTGTCTCATGCCATGGCAGATGCATCAATCTGTGGCCTAGGCCAAGCGGCGTCAAATCCATTAACAAGCGTGATGAAACATTTCCCGCAAGATATCCCGCAAGCTGGCACAGCGAAGAAAGGTGAATAACAATGACAAAAACAATTGAATTCATCTTAGATGGTAAAACAGTCACAGCCGATGCTGATCAATCCATTTGGCAAGTGGCTAAAGCGCATGGCACTGATATCCCTCATCTTTGTTATAAAGATGATGCTGATTACCGTGCTGATGGCAATTGCCGCGCTTGTATGGTGGAAATCGAAGGCGAACGTGTTCTTGCCGCCTCTTGTTTGCGCAAACCAACTGAAGGCATGGTTGTCACAAGCCAATCAGAGCGCGCCGATACAGCACGTAAAATGGTAATGGAATTATTGGTCGCTGACCAGCCGCCACAAGCAAGCGCGCATGATCCAGAAAGCCGCCTATGGCAATTTGCAGAACAACAAGAGGTCACAGATTCAAGGTTCCCAGCCGCTTTTGCACCAGAAGCTGATAGCTCTCACCCTGCTATTGCGGTGAATATGGATGCTTGTATCCAATGTAATCTTTGCGTGCGCGCCTGCCGCGAAGTTCAGGTCAATGATGTGATTGGCCTAGCAGGTCGCGGTGCAGATGCACATATCGTCTTTGATTTTGGGGATGATATGGGTGCCTCAACTTGTGTGGGATGTGGTGAATGTGTACAAGCCTGTCCAACAGGTGCTTTGATGCCAAAAACGGTTTTGGATGACAGCCAAAAGCTTGCCATTACCCCTGATAAAAAGGTGGATTCAGTCTGTCCTTATTGTGGTGTTGGTTGCCAATTAACCTTTAATGTGAAGGACGAAAAAATCGTTTCTGTCACAGGCAAAGAAGGCCCTGCCAATAAAGGACGTCTTTGTGTGAAAGGCCGCTATGGCTTTGATTATATCAATAATCCAGAACGTTTGACAGTGCCGCTTATCCGCCGTGAAGATGTGCCAAAATCAGCATCTTTGCCATTTGATCCGCAAAACCCGCTAACGCATTTCCGCGAAGCGACATGGGAAGAAGCGCTTGATCTTGCCGCAGGCGGGTTACAGAGCACACTTGAAAATCATGGCCCATCAGCGATGAGTGGCTTTGGGTCAGCCAAAGGCACAAATGAAGAGGCCTATTTGGTGCAAAAGCTTGTTCGCGCAGGCTTTAAGACAAACAATGTCGATCATTGCACAAGATTATGTCATGCCTCTTCTGTGGCAGCTTTGCTTGAAAATATCGGCTCTGGCGCGGTGACAGCGTCATTCTCACAATGCGTGCATTCAGATGCCATTATTGTGATTGGCTCTAACCCAACGGTAAACCACCCTGTGGCGGCAACCTTTATCAAGAATGCTGCGCAAAATGGGGCTGATTTATTTGTCTTTGATCCGCGCGGTCAAGTCCTTGACCGCTATGCAAAAGCCTCATTGAACTTCACACCTGGCACAGATGTCGCCTTGTTAAATGCGATGATTAATACCATCATCACAGAACAGCTTTATGATACAGGCTATATCCGTGATCATACCGAAGGCTTTGAAGAGCTGAAAGCGGCCACAGCCGCCACAACACCAGAAGCGATGAGCCCGATTTGCGGTATCGCGCCAGACGTGATCAAACAAACAGCCAGAACCTATGCGAATGCGAAAGCGGCTATGATTTTCTGGGGCATGGGTGTCTCGCAACATACGCATGGGACAGATAACGCACGTTGTTTGATTTCTTTGGCTCTATTAACAGGTAATGTTGGCAAGCCAGGTGCTGGCTTGCATCCGTTGCGTGGTCAAAATAATGTACAAGGTGCATCAGATGCTGGTTTGATCCCCATGTTCTTCCCAGATTACAAGCCCGTAACGGATCCTGAAATCAGAGGCAAATATGAAGCCTTATGGGGCACGAAGCTTGACAGCGAAAAGGGCCTGACAGTGGTTGAAATCACAGATGCGGCCTATGATGGCAAGATCAAGGCCATGTATATTATGGGTGAAAACCCTGCCATGTCTGATCCTGACCAAAACCATGCCAGAGCGGCCCTTGCCCGTCTTGATCATCTTGTGGTGCAAGATATCTTCATGACAGAAACAGCTGCATTTGCTGATGTGATTTTGCCTGCCTCTGCCTTCCCAGAAAAGACAGGGACAGTCACCAACACAGACAGACGCGTTCAGCTAGGCAGACAAGCAGTCATGCCGCCAGGTGACGCCAAGCAAGATTGGTGGATCATCCAAGAATTAGCCAATCGCCTTGGCCTTGGGTGGGATTACAGCCATCCAAAGGATATTTTTGGTGAAATGCGCATGGTCATGCCATCTTTAACTGGCATCAGCTGGTCACGACTAGAAGCGGAAGATGCGGTCACATACCCTTGTGCAGATGAAACATCAGAAGGCCAAGATATTATCTTTGGTGATGCGTTCCCAACACCATCTGGCAGAGGCAAGATGACACCAGCGGAAATTTTGCCACCAGATGAACAGCCTGATGACGCCTATCCTATTGTGATGTCAACAGGTCGCTTGCTGGAACATTGGCACACAGGCTCTATGACCAGACGCGCCACAGTGCTTGATGCGCTTGAACCTGTGCCAGAGGTGCATATCAGCCCAGATGATCTAGCAGATATGACAGCAAAGGGCGGCGATATGATCGCGGTTGAGACAAGACGAGGCAAAATCGAATTGGCAGCACGCCTTGATCCGAATTTGCCAAAAGGTATGATCTTTGTGCCATTCTGCTTTACCGAGGCCCCAGCCAATATGCTGACAAACCCTGCACTTGATCCCTATGGAAAGATTCCAGAGCTAAAATTTGCAGCAGCGCGTTTATCTGTGGTCAGGACAGTTGAAGCGGCAGAATAATCGCACTATGTCACTGTAATATCACAAAGACCATTCGCTTCGTTTTGTCACAGGCAAGCTTATGGTCTTTGCAAAGATCGCTGGTTATGTTACCGCTATCGCATCATTGAACCATTTGTAAAAGTGAGTGGGCATTTTGGATTACCAAGCGCTGATCACAGGACATGTTGAAAAGCTAAAGAGCGAAAACCGTTATCGGTATTTCGTCGAGCTCGAGCGCCAAATCGGCCAACATCCTTATGCCATTTGGCACAGCGAAGATGGACCAAAACAAGTCACGGTTTGGTGTTCAAATGATTATCTCGGCATGGGCCAATCAGATCATGCCACAAAAGCGATGCAAGATGCTGTGATACGCCATGGCACTGGTGCAGGCGGGACGCGCAACATTTCTGGCACATCCTCTTCGGTCGTGGCTTTGGAAAAAGAATGCGCGGCGATGCATGGCAAAGAACGTGCGCTTGTTTTCACCTCTGGCTATGTTGCCAATGAGGCCAGCATTTCAGCCTTGCTTTCCATGATGGATAACCCCTTGGTGTTGTCAGATTCGATGAATCATGCCTCGATCATATCTGGCATTCGCTATGCAAGAGCGGAAAAAGCAATCTTCAGACATAATGATGCCGCGCATCTTGAAGAATTGTTAAAAGCGCAACCTTTGGAACGCCATAAAGTCATTATTTTTGAATCTGTCTATTCGATGGATGGTGACACATCACCGATCGGTGACATTGTGGCCTTGGCCAAAAAATACAATGCCATGACTTATCTTGATGAAGTTCATGCGGTTGGCATGTATGGCGCACAAGGCGGTGGTGTGGCACAGCGTGATGGTCATGATGGCGATATTGACATCATCCAAGGCACCTTTGGCAAGGCCTATGGCGCCATGGGAGGCTATATCGCAGCAAATGACACCATTTGTGATGCCATCCGCAGCTTTGGGTCTGGCTTTATTTTTACAACCGCTATGCCACCTGCTTTGGCTGAGGCAGCCTTAGCATCTGTGTCTCATCTGCGTAAATCAACTATCGAAAGACAAGCGCAACAGGAACAAGCTGGCAAGCTAAAGACATTATTGGCTGAGGCTGGCATCCCTGCTCTGCCATCAACCACCCATATTGTACCTGTTATGGTGGGGGATGCCTCAAAATGTTCTGAGATCAGCTGGACCTTGCTTGAAAAACATAATCTTTATATTCAACCGATTAATTATCCCACTGTGCCACGCGGCACCGAAAGATTGCGGATTACACCAGGGCCGCTTCATACTGATGAGATGCTAGAAGAACTTGTAAGCGCCTTAAAACAAGTCTTTGCCGATGTGAACCCGCCTAGCTTAACCGCATCTTAACCAAAAGCTGAAATCTTCATTGCCCGTTTTTTAATCATCAGCTTTGCCATTTGCCTAAGCCATCGATTTTTGTCTCATTATGCTCTATGCCTTAAGGGGTTTTGATCTATGTTTGAGGTGCCAATCGTATGAAAAGCACCTAGGAATCGATGTTATCTTGCAACCACCCATGAGAGACAGCCATGTCAGTGAAGCCCATCCCATCTGATCATCCAAAATGGCCACGCTATGCCAAAACAGGGTTGCTTTTGGTCAATCTTGGAACGCCTGATGGCACAGACACCCCATCGATGCGCCGTTATTTGAAAGAATTCTTATCTGATAAACGCGTCATTGAGGTGCCACGCCTTTTATGGTGGCTGATCTTGAATCTGATTATCTTGAATGTGCGTCCTAGAAAATCTGGTGATGCCTATGCCAGCATCTGGCTTGATGATGAGGATGGCTCGCCATTGCGTAAATATACAAGATTACAAGCCGAAGAAATGGCACGACGCTTTGGTGCGAAAAATGATGCGCGTGATGATTTGATGGTTGATTATGCGATGCGCTATGGCAACCCGTCCATCGCCTCGCGCCTTGATAAGATGAAAGAAGCTGGCTGTAATCAATTTGTGATTATCCCGCTTTATCCGCAATATGCGGCGTCCACAACAGCGACCGTGAATGATGAAGTTTTCAAATGGGCCATGGCACAGCGTTGGATGCCTGCTATTCGCACCGCACCGCCATGGCATGACCACCCTGTTTATATCAAAGCCTTGGCTGATAGTTTCCGTGATTTTGAAAAAGCAAATGACACACCAGATATCTTGCAATTATCCTTTCATGGCATTCCGCAACGCTATTTTGCGCAAGGCGACCCCTATCACTGTCATTGTATGAAAACAGCGCGTTTGGTGCGTGAAGAATTACAATGGCCAGAAGATAAATTCATGGTCACATTCCAATCACGATTTGGATCAGAACCATGGCTTCAGCCTTATACAGATGTGACATTAGAAGAGCTGGGAGAAGCCAAAACAGGGCATTTGGCATTAATGGCACCAGGCTTTTCATCTGACTGCCTAGAAACGCTGGAAGAGCTTGCGATTGAAGGGGAAGAAAGCTTTCATGAAGCAGGTGGCGGGAAATTTGATTATATCCCTTGTTTGAACGCTGGTGATCATGGCATGGCTGTGATCGAACAAATTGCTAGAGAAAATCTAAGTGGCTGGGTTGATTTGCCAAAGCAAAAATAACGTCACCCTCTTTGATAACAGGTGTGATAAGAGGCTTTTAAATCATCCTTAGCTATGTTAGATCATGAGCAAAGCAGGTAATGAGCGGCTGTGGTGTAGTGGTAGCACAAAAGCCTTCCAAGCTTTTAGGGCCAGTTCAAGTCTGGTCAGCCGCTCCAGCTTTACCAGTCTTCTCCTATATTTCTATCACCACTCTTTTTATCACCGCGCACATTGTTTAAAAAACCGCGCTGGATCATAAGGTGTTAAATCCTCATTTGGGTGTTGACCTGTTGCCAATTGCGCCAGCCATTTGCCTGTCTTCGCCCCGCCTGTTAAACCAATATGATGATGACCAAACCCCATAAACAGCCCTCTGATTTGGGGGCTTTCTCCAATCATTGGCAAAGAATCAGGTAAAACAGGTCGAAATCCCATCCATTGTGTTTCATGACCCCAGCGCAACTCTGGCAAAGCTGATTTCAGATGATGGCGAAGCAAGTCAAACGGGGCTTGTGATGGTCCCAACTCTATACCGCCAAATTCCAAGATACCTGCCAAGCGCAAACGCCCTTCCATGGGCGTGATCACAAATTGCCCCGCATCGATCAAAGCTGGTGAGCGCGGCATAAAGGATGGCTCCCATAAATCAATATGATAGCCGCGTTCGGTTTCAAGAGGCACGTTAACGCCTGTTTGTTTTGCAAGCTTTTCTGACCAAATGCCAGCGGTCAAAATAACGGCATCTGCCGCTATCGTGGCACTTTTGAGCCCAGCGCTTTTGGCCATAACACCTGTGACATGACCATTTTCTGTGAGGATCTCTTCGACCTCAGCCTTATGATAAGTCCCCCCTTCTTTGATAAATGCGGCATGTAACGCCGTTATATAAGCGTGCGGATCTGTAATCCTGCCATGATCAGGTAACTTCACTGCAAATGTGATATCTGGCCCATAATGGGGATCATAAGCCGCAATGTCTTGGCGGTGATATTCTTGCCACTGATAGCCATTATCTGAGCGCAATCGCCAGCTATTTTCCTGTTTATCAAATTGCCCTTTATGCTGATAAAGATACAAATAATCACTTGGTATAATGAAATTTTCTGCGCCCGTGCCTTTAGCAAGTGCGAGATGTGCCTCAAGAGAATCGCTGATCAGCGGCGTTAAATGCTTTGCAATATAAGACGTCTTAGAAGCTGTGGCATGTGATAGATACCGCGCAAGCCAAGGCAGTAATTTGGGCAAATAACGCCATTTCAAAAATAAAGGCTCTGTTTTATCAAATAGCAAGCGCGGGGCATCCCGCAAAATACCTGGCGTGGTAACAGGCACAATCGCACAAGATGCCAAAACACCGCCATTACCAAAACTGGCCCCTTCTGCAGGGCCTTCTTTATCAATTAAGATCACATGATGACCCATACGCTGTGCCTCAAGCGCAGCTGAAACCCCATTGATGCCAGCCCCAATAATAAGAATGGTTTTTGGCCTATTGGTTTTTGAAGATTTGTGATATGCCTCTCGCATCAACAAAAGAAACCCCTTAAACACAATTCATTGACCACTCATAAAGACTGGCATCAGATAACACCCTATTTGAAGGTGGCTTTATCAGATAGTCAATTTCTTTACTTGTGTTTTATGGTATAGCTTTGGCCAGCGATGATTTGAGTGCATGATGTTTGATATTTTGATCCTATGTTATTTAGCGATCGGCGCGGGGCTTGGGCTCTGGCGCGGGGCTTATGCCAGCCTTGTGGTGATGTTATCTGCCTATATCCCGATGCTGGTTTTGATCTATTATTATGATCATATCGCTGGCTATATCTCTGATGTATTGTCCAATTCGCAAGATGGCCTGACCGCTGGCCTTGCTGGCTTAGGGGCTTTCAGCGGCTTAATCGCAGTCGCAGGCGCATTTGGCGCAGTGATATTTGGCACACGCATCTTGTTGCGCATCTTATCTGTGGGTGAGATATCAAAAGCAGATCGGATGGTCGGTGCGGTAATCGGTTTTTTCTTTCACAATATCACGGCCACTCTTTTATTCTTCTTGATCTATACCGCCATCCCTGCTGTGACGGCTGATTTTGTGCGCGGCTCTTATTGGCTAAAGGCATTGCGGCCTATGCATTTTGCCGCCTATCCGCTTTATCTTGATCTATTGGAATATCGCACAGCCAGATTATCGCGCTCTATTGCTGAAAATGGCATTGCCAGCACCTTGGTGGGCGGCATCACATTAAATGACATAAATCAAGGTTTGGGATTTGATAACCCAAGCCTGGCAGAAACAGGCAAAGCTTTGCAAAAATTGGTTGAAACAATTGATTTGCAGGAAATGAACCAGCTTTTGGATCAAGCAAAGGATCAGAACTTATCGCCAGAAGAGATTGACCGCGCCATCACCCAAGAGCAAGCAGCGCGGTTATCTGTCATTGAAAGCCAATTGGCGCAATAGTGATCTAAGATAGCGTGATAGGCTGATAAGACCCGATCATTGATCAGCCATTATTTAATTGTGATACACGCCTGTCACGCCCACAACTGCTGCGATAAAATTTATAGCGAAGCTTATTCTTCAGATAATAATCCTGATGATATTTTTCAGCTGACCAAAATTTCACCTCACCTTCAACAGGCACCACTGATGTTGCAGGCGCTAATCTCTCGGCAATCTGACGTTGGGTGTCATTTTTGACATGAATCACAGGGGTATAGGCGCGACCTCGGTCACAAAATTGCCCTTCATTATCTTCATAATCCACAAGGGCATAATAATGTGAGATCAGCTGATCAAAGGTGATGGCGTCAGGATCATAATAGATTTTGACGACTTCCCTATGGCCAGGATGACTTTGATAGGTTGGGTTCAGCTTATCGCCGCCCGCATAACCTGAGACAACTTCATAAATGGCATCAAGCGTTTCAAAATCTTTTTCGATACACCAAAAACAACCGCCGCCAACCACAAGGCTTTCTGCTTTTGCTGGGACATTTTCGGCAAAATCACCATAATCAGAACCTGCTTTGACCTGTCCTGTGATCGCTATCAGAGATAAAATAGATAAGATAACAGCGCTGCTTTTCAGCAAAAAAGACATGCCTTTGATTTGTTTTATGACCATTAAGGTTTCTCCTTATTTTAGGTCTTGCTTCATAGCGGAATGAGATCACCACTTAATCATAAGACACCCTAACATTATCATCCGCCATTATGATCCGCTGATCTCGCAAGGCCGTTTGTTTCATCCTCTATCATGTGGGATAATTATGGTCATAATTGGCACAATTAACCTTTAATTTGCCATAATTTTACCAGTTATTTCGACAATGATCTGGGATATATGCATAAAATTTAATCAATTTATAATTTTTTTGCCTATTTTTTAATCTTTTTAAACAGCCCTATCTGAAATTCGCAAAATTCAGCAGATATCAAAATGAAGCGTGATACCACCGTTGCATAGTGATTTTTATTTTATTCATTGGGGAATAATCATGTTACGTAAAAGCCTTGCCATTTTGGCCATGGCAGTGATGATGCCATCATTTGCCTTTGCTGGCATTGATACTGGTGATACCGCGTGGATCACCACTGCCACAGCTCTTGTATTATTTATGACGCTACCAGGTTTGGCCCTGTTTTACGCAGGCCTTGTACAGCCAAAAAATGTTGTGTCTGTCTTGATGCATCATTTTGCCATTGCTTGTCTTGCCTCATTATTATGGGTCATTGCTGGCTATTCGATCGCCTTTTCCGCTGGCGGCGCTTGGTTTGGCGACTTAAGCAATTTGTTTATGTCACAGATCACAATGGAAAGTGAATCAGGCACCATTCCTGAATCTCTTTTTGCTGTCTTCCAGATGACATTTGCGATTATCACACCTGCGCTTGTCATTGGTGCTTATGTGGAACGCATGAAGTTTTCAGCAGTCTTGCTATTTTCTGGTGCGTGGCTTTTGATCGTCTATGCCCCTGTTACCCATTGGATTTGGGGCGGTGGCATCATGGCTGGCTGGGGCGTTCTTGATTTTGCAGGCGGCATCGTTGTTCACGCCACCGCTGGGACTGCCGCACTAATCGTCGCTGTTGTCTTGGGCAAGCGTCGTAACTTCCCTCATGCCGTTCAGCCCCCACACAGCCCTATTTTGACGATGATTGGTGCCTCAATGCTTTGGGTTGGCTGGTTTGGCTTTAATGGTGGTTCCGCGCTAGGGGCAGGCCAAGGCGCTGCTATGGCGATCATGGTAACACATATTTCAGCGGCCGTTGCCTCTTTGGTATGGATGTTCATTGAATGGCGTCGTTTTGGTCGTCCTTCATTGGTCGGCATGGTCACAGGCATGGTCGCCGGCCTAGCAACTGTTACACCTGCATCAGGCTTTATCGGCATCCCAGGCGGGATTATTTTGGGCCTAGCTGGTGGTTATATCTGTTACGTGGCGGTTGATTTCATCCGCGGCAAGCTTCAGATTGACGATTCGCTTGATGTGTTTGCTGTCCATGGTGTTGGCGGTATTCTTGGCTCTCTTTTGGTGGCGGTTTTGGCATCTGAAACATTCTCTGGCGTTGGCCTTGGTGATGTGACAATGGGTGCGCAATTCATGGTTCAGCTGGCATCTGTTGCCATCACAGTGGTCTGGACAGGCATTGCAAGTTACGTCATCTTAAAAATAGCTGGTGCAATGACAGGCGGCATTCGCGTTGATGAAGACCAAGAAATTGAAGGTCTTGATCTCTCATCACATGGTGAACGCGCCTATCATTCCCACTAAGTGATCTGACAACAGGACAAAGGAAGAAACGCAAAATGAAATATATCATTGCCATTATTAAGCCCTTTAAACTTGACGATGTCAGAGAAGCCTTAATGGGTTTGGGTGTTGAAGGCCTTACCGTCTCTGAGGTGAAAGGGTTTGGACGCCAACGTGGCCAAACAGAAATCTATCGTGGTGCAGAATATGCCGTGGCATTCGTGCCAAAGATTAAATTGGAAATCGCTTGCAAAGGTGATGAAGCAGATAAAATCGTGGAAACACTGAAAGACGCAGCATCAACTGATAAAATCGGCGATGGTAAAATCTTTGTGATGGATCTGGAACAAGCCATGCGCATCAGAACAGGTGAAACAGATGATGAAGCGTTAAGCTAAGTCACATTACCTATCTTACCGTAAAGGGCTCTTGCCACCTTGCCAATCTCATGGCGGGGTTACGCAAGGGCCCTTTGCCATTCTGCCTCTACGATCACTGAGGCATCAGGGCGATAATAAGGCCTCATATCATTTTCATAGCAAGATAAAGCCCAAACAGCCATTGAACGAACCAATACCATATCAGATACAAGATAAGGTTTGATCAAAGGCACAAGGCTCTGATCATTGGCATTGCCAGCGGCAATCAAAACATTTCGCATGAAACGTTCAAACCCAGCACGGCGCACTGGCATTCCTGCAAAATGTGACCGAAAGGCTGGCTCATCCATCTGCAAAAGCTGTGAAAGCGGCAATAAAGCTGGTTCATGGCGGGGATGTAATTTTTGTTCACTTGCCAGCGAGGCAAATTTATTCCATGGGCAGATGGCTAAACAATCATCACATCCAAAAATGCGATTGCCAATTGCGGCGCGGTAACGAACGTCAATCTGGCTTTTTTGTTCAATCGTCATATAGGAAATGCATTTGCGCGCATCCAATTGATAGGGCCCTGCAAAAGCATTGGTCGGACAAATATCAAGGCAAGCGGTGCAATTGCCACAATGATCACTTATCGGCTGATCTGGGATAAGCGGTTTATCTAGCAGAATGGTACCCAAAAACAACCAAGACCCAAAGGTACGGCTGACAAGATTTGTGTGCTTTCCTTGCCAGCCAATACCAGCTTGCTGTGCAAGCGGCTTTTCCATCAAGGGCGCGGTATCAACAAAAACTTTTACGTGGCAATCAAATTTGGCCGCAACCTGCCCCGCCAATTGTTTTAATTTGCCTTTAATGACCTCGTGATAATCTTTGCCTCTGGCATAAACCGAAATATTGCCCTTATCTGTCTCTTTCAGCGTCTCAAGCGGATTATGATCTGGGCCATAATTCATGGCCAATAGGATGGCTGATTGCGCGTCTTCCCACATATGATCTGGTGAAGCGCGGCGGTCTTTCGTCTCTTCCATCCACGTCATTTCACCATGAAAATCTTGGTCAAGAAAGCTGACAAGCCGTGCGGCTATCTCATCTGGCAGGGTCGCAGTTGTAAAATAACAAGCATCAAAGCCAAGGGCCGAAGCCTTGCTTGTAATCCAGTTTTTTGGATCGCTGTTTTTTGCCATCTATCCTATAAGGGCGGAATATCGCCCTCTGCCTGTGCGCTTTCGAAATCAGATTGAAATTGTTGGAATGTGCCAGCTTCGATTGCGCGGCGCATCATTGCCATCAAATCTTGGTAATATTGCAGATTATGCCATGTCAAAAGCATCAGGCCTTGCACCTCATCTGCTTTGAATAAATGATGCAGATACGCACGGCTATAATGGGTACAGCCTGGGCAAGAACAGCCCTCATCAAGCGGGCGTTCATCTTCGTTATGGCGGGCATTTTTAATATTCACTGGACCGCGTCTGGTAAAGGCTTGGCCTGTGCGACCAGAACGCGTCGGCAAAACACAATCAAACATATCCACACCGCGCGCCACAGCCCCCACAAGATCAGATGGCTTACCAACCCCCATCAAATAGCGGGGCTTATGTGGCATCATCATAGGCGTTGTAAAATCAAGCGTATCGAACATCGCTTGCTGGCCTTCCCCAACGGCCAATCCGCCAATGGCATAGCCTTCAAAATCAAGCTCATGCAGTTTTTCAACTGATTCAGCGCGCAAATCTTCAAAAACAGATCCCTGCACAATGCCAAATTGCCCATAACCTTTGCGCGGCACAAAGGCGGCGCGAGAGCGTTTTGCCCACCGCATGGACAGCCGCATTGATTCAGCAGCCACCTCATGAGTGGCAGGGTAAGGCGTGCATTCATCAAATGCCATGGTGATGGTGGCATCAAGCTTATGTTGGATATCTGTTGAAACCTCTGGGTTTAACAAATGTTTTGAGCCATCAAGATGTGATTTAAACGTCACCCCATCTTCGTCAATTTTACGCAAGGCCCCAAGAGACATCACTTGAAACCCGCCAGAATCTGTTAATAACGGCTTGTACCAGCCCATCATTTTACGCACCCCGCCAAGCCGCGCCACACGATCTGCACCAGGGCGCAACATCAGATGATAGGTATTTGACAAGATGATTTCAGCCCCTGTCGATGCCACAGATTGGGGCAACATTGCTTTGACAGATGCCGCGGTGCCAACTGGCATGAAGACAGGCGTTTGAATGGTACCCCATGCCGTCTTTACCTCGCCGCGACGCGCCGCGCCATCAGTGGTTTTCACTTCAAATCCAAAGTCATTTTCTGCTTCGGTTGGAAATGCGTTTCTTTCAAACACCGCTAGGACCTCTCGCGTTCAAGCAAACATGCATCACCATAGCTGAAAAAGCGGTATTTGTCTGCCACCGCAATTTCATAGGTTTGCTTCATAAATTCATAGCCAGAAAAGGCACTGACAAGCATCAATAAGGTGGATTTCGGCAAATGAAAATTGGTTAACAACATATCAGCAGAACCAATCGAAAAGCCTGGGGTGATGAAAATATCTGTTTCCCCTGAAAAAGCCTGAAACTGACCAAATTCTTGCCAAATGGTCTCCAGAATTCGCAAAGATGTTGTCCCAACACAAATGATGCGTCTGCCATCAGCGCGCGCATCATTGAGCATTTTTGCTGTTGTCTCATCCAATGCACCCCATTCAGAATGCATATTATGATCTTTGATATTATCAACTTTTACAGGCAAAAAAGTCCCTGCCCCGACATGAAGCGTAACCTCAGCAATCGCAACCCCTTTGGCATCAAGACGGGCGCGCAACTCATCTGTAAAATGCAAGCCTGCTGTTGGCGCAGCCACCGCCCCGCTATGGCGGGCAAATAGCGTCTGATAGGTTGCTTCATCATCTTCAGATGGGCCATCAGGGCGTTTGATATAAGGCGGCAATGGCATCGCCCCTTGCGCCAAAATTTCAGCGTCAAGCGCCGTACCAGATGCCGAAAATTGAATGGTAACACCGCCGCCTTCTTCGGTATCAATAATCTGGCATTGCAAATTATTTTCAAAGGTAACAACGGTTCCAATAGGACATTTTTTGGCTGGCTTGGCAAAGGCAGACCATGTGTCAGAACCAAGGCGTTTCAATAGCGTGAATT
This sequence comes from Puniceispirillaceae bacterium (SeqCode), assembly GCA_049889495.1. GTDB lineage: Bacteria > Pseudomonadota > Alphaproteobacteria > Puniceispirillales > Puniceispirillaceae > UBA685. Next base: position 37,845 of record JBMHDH010000002.1, read on the forward strand.
TCGCCTGCCCCTCACCTCTTTTGCCTGTCAGCAAAGCTGGGATGACTTTGGTGTTATTGACCACCAAAATATCCCCCTCTTTTAAAATATCTGGCAAATCAAAGATATGCTGATGCTGGTGGGTATGATTGCTGCAATTTAACAGACGTGCGCTATCGCGTGGCACAGCAGGATATTGCGCAATCAACTCTGGCGGAAGATGGTAATCAAAATCAGTTAATTTCATGAAATTAGAAAATCTGGATCACACCACAAACCGCAGAGGATACAGACGAGGTCTGGCGCACAATCAGGCATTGAATTTTGCTATCTGTCATGATTGCCTCAGCCTCACCAAGTGATGCGGTCTTTTCAATAAAACGAGGGCTTGGGGCCATCACATCACGCGCGTATAGCTTTTCCAATGATTGTTTTTGCACAAGCATACGGCGCAAATCACCATCTGTGATAATCCCAAGCAAATTGTCAGCATCTCCTACCAAGGCCAGACCAAGACGCCCTTCGGTCATGCGGATAATCACTTCTGACATAGCCATATCTGGATCTACAAATGGCAGATTATCTGTGGTCATGCGATCAGAAACTTTGCCAAGCAAACGTTGTCCCAGCTTTCCACCTGGATGACGAGCGGCAAAATCTTCTGGCTGAAAGCCGCGCTGTTCCATCAACACAACCGCCAACGCATCCCCAAGAGCCATTGCCGCCATCGATGAGGTGGTCGGTGCCAAATTAAGCGGGCACGCCTCTTTATCAACGCTGGCATCCAAAATCACATCTGCGGCTGCGCCAAGTGATGATTCCACCCGCCCGATCAGTGAAATAATTTTGACATTCAGACGCTTTAAGGCTGGTAATAAACGCACGACTTCTTCGGTTTCGCCTGAATTTGATATCAAGATAATGACATCATTTTCGCGTACCATGCCCAGATCACCATGGATCGCTTCTGCAGGGTGCAAAAAGAAAGCGGGTGTGCCAGTCGATGCCAAAGTTGCCACAATCTTGCGACCAACCAAGCCCGATTTTCCCATACCACAAACAACCAAATGCCCTTGATGCGATAAAATCATCTCAGCCGCTTGCTGAAAGGGGCCATCTAATGTTGCTTCAAGGCGCATCATGGCACTTTGATAGGTTTGCAATAATGTTCTGGCTGATGCGATTGTGATCTTGTCTGACATGGTTTGTACTTACCCATTTCCCCTTCAAAAAGGAAGCTTTATTTTGCGCTAATCCGCCCTTATAGCCCACTTTCCATGAGGGCTTCGACATCTTCTGGCCTGTTCAGATTCAGAAAAGGATCTGGGCGTGTATCATACGGCAAATAGGCCACATCATATCGCTTTGTGAAGAGGTCAATTTTACGAATTCCTTCATCACATAAAGCCTGTTCTAAATCTGGCAAAATAGCAACAGACCATAGGCCAATCACAGGATGAGTGCGACCATGGCTTTGCACAGATACCACTTTATGGCCTGATCGGTGATCGCGCAAATCTTTGACCAAATGATCTGGCAATAAGGGCGCATCAGTTGGCAGAGTAATCAGCCACTCAATCTGTGTAGCCTCTTTTTGATTGCGCGCCTGAATATGCGTTAATGCCGCATGTATGCCAGCAAGCGGCCCTTGATGATCTGGCAAGATATCTGACACCACAGGCAGATCATATTGCGCAAAACGCCCCGCATCTCCATTGGCATTTAAAAACAAATAGGGCGCATCGGAAAACCGCTCACAAAGATGGGCCAATATGGTTTTGCCTTGATAGCGGATTTCCCCTTTATCACCACCGCCCATGCGGCGTGCCAGACCGCCTGCAAGCAAACAAATGGCATAATCATCTGCCATCTTGTTTTCCCCCTAGATCTGTGGCTTGGCGAGAGGCTTTATCGCGTTGTACATCTTCTTTGATATCGTCAAAAATGATGCGTTCAGGCGCAGATAATACCGTGAAACGGGCGCCGCGCATGCGCCCAATCAAGGTTAAGCCTGCTTGTCTTGCCAATTGCACCCCTGCTTCGGTAAAGCCCGAACGTGATACCAAAATTGGAACCCCCATCATCACTGTTTTTAACACCATCTCGCTTGTCAGGCGGCCCGTGGTATAGAAAATTTTATCGTCTGCTGAGATATCATACAAAAACATATGACCCGCAATTTTATCGACCGCATTATGCCGCCCGATATCTTCGACATAAATGACAGGCTCTGCGCCTTTGGCAAGCGCACAGCCATGAATGGCCCCTGCTTTTAAATAGAGAGAGGGAATAGCATTAATCGCTGCTGATAGATGATAGAGCGTGCTGGCTTTCACTTTTTGTTGTGAGGTTAGCTGCATCTTGTCAAATTCATCCATCAAATCACCAAAGACGGTGCCTTGCGCGCACCCGCTGGTGCGGACCTTCTTTTGCAATTTGGCTTCATAATCGGTTTCGCGGGCGGTGCGCACCACCACAACCCCAAGATCATCATCAAAATCAATCTCAATGATCTGATCATCTGATTTCAGCATATTTTGATTGCGCAAAAACCCCACCGCAAGCGCATCTGGCTGATCACCTAGTGACATGGCCGTGACAATTTCTTGGCGGTTTAAGAAAATGGTAATGGGGCGTTCTGTCACAACAGGGATCGTGATTTCATTGCCAGAGGCATCAAGCCCTGTTAAGTGCGACGTCAGCTCTGGATTATCTGGTGTCGGCATCCATTTATCTAGCGGATTTGCCATCATTATCACCTGCTCTTATTTCGTTATCCTACCCCATAATCACATCACCACCACTTAGGCATTGATAAAAGCTGGCGGAGCTGTAATTTTGTGATCTATTTGTTTTTACCAAATTTTTCAGATAATGTGTTGAGAAATAAGCCGTTTGAGTACTTAGCCTATTATGAAATTCCATTTTACCGCCGCAACACATAACCAAGCCCAAGAGCGCATGACATCTTTGGTCGCACGTTATGGTCAACATCCCATGGGTGACTGTGATGTGATTATTGTGCTTGGTGGTGATGGTCAAATGCTGAATGCGTTGCGCCAAAATATTGATTTTCGCAAAAATATCTATGGCATGAATTGCGGGCGCGTTGGCTTTTTAATGAATGATTATCAAGAAGATGACCTGCCAAAACGCATTAATGACGCCACCATGGCAAAGATGCGCCCTTTGACCATGATCGCCACCGATATTCACGGCAAACAGCATGAAGCCCTTGCGTTTAACGAGGTGTCTTTATTACGCCAAACACATGCCGCAGCGCATATCGCGATCAGCGTAAATGGCCAAATTGAAATGGATGAATTGGTCTGTGATGGCGTGATTTTATCAACACCACAAGGCTCAACAGCCTATAATCTATCGGCGCATGGTCCGATTTTACCTATTCGCTCTGGCTTACTTGCGCTTACCCCTATTTCTGCATTTCGCCCAAGACGCTGGCGTGGTGCGCTTTTGCCCGATAGTTGCAAAGTCGAATTTACTGTTATAAATCCTGAATTTCGTTCGCAATCCATCTCGGCTGATAATGTGGAATATCGCGATATTGTGAAAGCACAGATTAAGCAATCACGCAAACATGACATCCGCATTTTGCATGACCCACATAATTCATTAAGCGACCGCATCATTAAAGAACAATTTTCGTTCTAAACGCTTTTAACCTTCATCAGATCAAGCATTGCGATCTGCTATGAGACAGGCAGGCCAATGCGGTCCCAAAAACGCGTTAAGTGATCCCAAACCATATGATCAACTTTTGCTGTTTCATTAAATAATTCATGTTTGGCATCAGCGATCATGACTAAATCAGCTTGCGGCATATAAGTCGCGGCAAAGGCGATCTTTTTGCTATCGACCACCTGTTCTTGTTCAGGGCGCATAACCAAGGCTGGCATTTTCAAAGATTTATAAAAGGCGGCAATAGACGTATAGCGCGCATAAGAGCCATAGGCGGTTGCCACCCACCCCACTGTGGCCCCATAACGGCGCAGATGGGGATAATGATGAAACCAATAGGTCTGCCAAGCAAAACCAGCAGGATCATTGGTTAGCATATTATCAGGGTTAAATGCCGCTAACTCAGCCAATTCAGGCACTCTGGTAAAAGGGGCATAGGATTTGCTTTTGCCAGCAATTGTTAAAGCATAAGCCAATAATCGGATGCCACTGGCGGGCTTTGCATTTGGCACGATCATCGGCGCAGATAAGGCAAGAGAGGCAACCTTATCCCCCCATTTTGATGCAATTAACAAAGCCAGATGCCCGCCCATAGAATGCGCTACGATATGGCGTGGATAGCGGTGCCAGCCACAATGTGCCACCAGCGCTTCAAGTGCGGCGATATGGCCATCAAAGCTCTCACAATGCACAGCCAATGTATCGTCACCCAGATGACCAGAGCGGCCCTGACCTGGCCAATCAATAATCAGGCAATCAAAGCCCATCTGAACCATGCGGCAAGCCACATGTGCGTATTTTTCACAAAATTCCGTAAACCCAGGCAAGATCAAAAATTTTGGGGCTTTATCACGTCCTGATCGCCATAAATGCCCCCTGATATTTTGTCCAGATGGCAAAGTAACAAAGACATCATCACCGCCAAGAACGGCGTCTTGATAGCGGGGATCTGCCTGAATCATGTCCTGAATAACCTTAGGCAATGCTTAACACTTCATCATCATCAGCTTTATCAATAAAGCCATCCGATTGTCTGGCCCACATCACTGCATAAAGACCATTTTGCGCTAGCAAATCTTTATGGGTGCCACGTTCGGCGATAACCCCATCAGACATCACCAAAATTTCATCAGCATCCACAATGGTTGATAAACGGTGCGCGATCACCAAAGTGGTCTGGCTTTTAGAGACTTTATTCAAGGCCAGCTGAATATCCTTTTCGGTACGGCTATCAAGCGCAGAGGTTGCTTCATCAAACAAAAAGATAGTGGGTTGTTTCAAAATCGCTCTGGCAATCGCAACACGCTGTTTTTCACCACCAGATAATTTCAAACCACGTTCCCCCACCAGCGATTCATACCCGTCTGGCAGGCGTTTGATAAAGTCACTAATCGCGGCAAGATCAGCGGCTTTTTCAATGGCATTTTGATCAGCCCCGAAATGACCATAGCCAATATTATAGCCAATAGAGGCATTAAACATCACCGTATCTTGTGGCACCACCCCAATGGCGGCACGAACGGTTTCTTGGCGAACCTGGCGGATATCTTGCCCATCAATAGAAATCTGGCCTTGTTGCGGATCATAAAAACGGAATAACAATCGTGAAATCGTCGATTTGCCTGCGCCAGATGGCCCGACAATGGCCACTCTCTTGCCTGCTGGCACCTCAAAGGAAACCCCTTTTAAAATCGGCCTGTCAGAATAAGAGAAATGGACATCTTCAAAACGTATAGCCCCTTTTGACAACCGCAAAGCAGGTGCATTTTCAACATCTGTGATATCTGGTGCCTCTTCAATCAGGCCAAGCATACGTTCCAAATCAATGATCGATTGCCGCACTTCGCGATACACATAACCAAGGAAATTCAAAGGCAGATAAAGCTGGAGTAGATAAGTATTCACCGCCACAAAATCACCAACAGACATACGCCCTTGCTGAATATCCCAGCCAGCAAACCCCATCACCAAGACCAAACCAACACCAATAATGGCCCCTTGACCGATATTAACCGCTGCCAATGATGTGCGAGATAACACGGCCGCATCTTCATAATCACGCATGGCTTTATCATAGCGTTGCGCTTCATTTTCTTCATTGTTGAAATATTTAACAGTTTCAAAATTCAACAAGCTATCAACCGCTTTGGTTGCTGCTGTTTCATCAGCCTTATTCATACGGCGGCGAAATGCCATCCGCCATTCGGTAACACGCATGGTGAAATAGGCATAAAAAAGCACAGTAAAAAAGGTGATGATGGCATAGGGTGCGCCAAATAAATACCATAAGACCGCTGAGACAAAAATCACCTCAACCAATAAGGGCACAATTTCAAATGTGGCCATGGTTAAGAGAAATTCGACACCTTTTGCGCCTCTTTCAACCGCTCTGGTCAGCCCACCTGTTTGACGATCCAAATGAAATTTTAACGATAATCTATGAAGATGGCGAAAGGCTTGCATTGCGGCGCCACGCACCGCTCTTTGCGCCACTCTGGCAAATAGATATTGTTTGGCTTCTGCAAAGACTTGCTGGCCAATTCTTGCCAAGGCATAAGCCCCAAGCAAGAACCATAAAATCGTTAAATCAAACCCATTTTCACCATTCACCAAATCGACAGATGCGCCATATAAAAGCGGTGTGATCAGATTGGCAAGCTTCGCCAAAACAAGACATAAAAAGGCCAACATAATACGTCGGCGGACTTTTTTATCACCTTTTGGTGCGGTGAAATAATACAGATCAGATGCCAGCACTCGAAACCGCTGCCAAAATGTGGATTGTGGCAAATCTGTTGATTTATCTGACATGATCTTAAGCTTCTACTGTAAAGCTCTCGCCGCATCCACAGCGCGCCGCTTCATTCGGGTTGTTAAAGACAAAAGAGCTTGAAAATTTTTCTTCAACCCAATCCATCTCACTGCCGATTAAAAACATCACAGCAGAGGGGTCGATAAAGACTGTGACATCATCAATGGTTATCGAATCTTCAAATGGTTTTTTTTCAGTGGCGAATTCCACCACATATTGCAAACCAGAACATCCTGCGGTTTTAATCCCCACCCGCAGGCCAATCGCATCATTATCTGCCTTGGCAAGCAAGGTTTTCACATGCGTTAAGGCCTTATCTGTCAGGGTAATGATGGGTTTATTTGGATCAAACATGGCGTATCTGCTTTTTGCTATTCGCTAAGGTTTGCTGAATGATTAAAAGAAATCAAGAGCCATTTTGGCATCTTCGCTCATACGGTCTGGCGTCCATGCTGGGTCCCACACAAGCGTGACTGTCACTTTGGCAACATCGCCGCATTGTGCGACCACATCAGCCACTTGCTTTGGCATTTCACCAGCCACAGGACATCCTGGGGCGGTTAATGACATGGTAATTTCCACATCACCTGCCTCATCCAAGATGATATCATAAATTAAACCAAGTTCATAAATATTCACAGGAATTTCGGGATCTTGCACGGTTTCAAGTGCTGCAATAATGGCCGCTTTATCGGCTGGCCCATTGTGATCAGCAGAACGTGGACCGATGGCAGTGGCTTGATAGCCTTGTGAGGCATCAGGCAGAAAATCCGCTAGACCTGGCCCATCGTTAAAATCTTTTGACGCCTTGGTCATGATTTAAAAATCCTGTTCACTTTTTCCAACGCCTGCGCCAATACATCAAAATCTTGTTTTTGATTATAGATTGCAACAGATGCACGTGCTGTAGATGATAAGCCAAGCGATTTCATCAAAGGCTGCGCACAATGATGGCCAGCACGTATGGCAACGCCTTCATGGTCAATCAAAGTGGAAATATCATGAGGATGCACATCATCAAGGGTAAAGGAAATCACCCCTGATTTGACGGCAGGCGTTCCCACAAACTGTAACCCCTCAACAGATGACAGCCGCTGCATGCCATAGCGGAGCAAATCCATTTCATGATCACGGATATGATCCATACCAATGGCAAGCACATAATCAATGGCCGCACCAAGGCCGATACATTCTGCGATTGGCGGGGTGCCTGCTTCAAATCGGGCGGGAATATCCGCATAGGTGGAACGTTCAATTTCCACATCATCAATCATATCACCACCACCAAGGAAGGGCGGCAAATCTTGCAAGATTTCTTCTCTGCCCCAACAGACCCCAATGCCGCTTGGGCCATAGAGCTTATGACCTGAAAAGACATAGAAATCACAACCAATATCTTGCACATCCACTGGCATATGCACAACGCCTTGACAGCCATCAATCACAGATAAGGCCCCAGCATCGCGCGCCATTTTGGCAATCTCTTTCACAGGAAAGACAGTCCCAAGCACATTTGAGACATGCGGCACTGAGATAATCTTTGTTTTTTCAGTGATCAAAGCTTCAAAGGCGGCTTTGTTAAAATCCCCATCATCTGCCAAAGGCGCAGCTATTAATTTTGCGCCGCAATTTTGGGCTACCATCTGCCATGGCACAATATTGGCGTGATGTTCTGCGATGGTGATCAGGATCTCATCGCCTTCTGAAAGATGCGTTGCTCCCCAACATTGTGCAATCAAATTCAATGACATGGTGGCACCAGAGGTAAAAATAACCTCTTTTGTGGAATTCCCATTGATTAAGGTGATGACTTTATCACGCACGCCTTCATAAGCATCTGTTGACGCCTCAGACAGATAATGCAAGCCACGATGCACATTCGCATAGGTTTCCCCATAGGCTTTATGAAGCGCATCAAGTACGATTTGCGGTTTTTGTGATGATGCGGCTGAATCCAAATAGCAAAGCGGTTTGCCATTAACTGTTTGATTTAAAATCGGGAATTCAGCGCGCAAGGCATCAAAATCTGTCATGATAATGTCTCATTCATCCAATCATGAACCGCATGTTCCAAGATCTCTGCCAGCTGGTCATGACGCACAATTTCAAGCGCATCTAGCAAAAAGGCTTCGATTAACATATTGCGGGCTTGTGCCTCGGGAATGCCACGGCTTTTCAGGTAAAATAGATGTGTTTCATCCAATTCACCAACGGTTGCGCCGTGCGAACACACCACATCATCTGCATAAATCTCAAGTTCTGGCTTCGCATCTGCTTCAGCTTTACGCGATAAAAGCAAAGCGCGGCTCATTTGCTGGCCATCTGTCTTTTGCGCATCTCTTGCGACCAACACCTTGCCTTGGAATACACCGCGTGCGGTATCATCTAACACGCCTCTGATCACCTGATTAGAGGTGCAATTTGGCATATGGTGCAACATGCGTGTAGTCATATCCTGATGTTGTGTGCCACGCCCCAAATACAAAGACGATAAGGTCACATCACAATGTTCACCATTCAAATGCGCATGTGTTTCATGGCGACCAAGCGCGCTGCCAATCGCCGCCGTAAAGCTGTTCATTTGCGCCTTTTCAGCAATGGCAAATACCGTTAATGCCAAATGATGGCTTTGCAGGTCATCTTTTTGGCATTTCATATGATCAACATTCGCAGAATCAGCAAGGGTCATGACCATCACAGGTGCTGATAGGCTTGCCTCAGCATTGTGGATCTCCGCGATCTGGCAAGATGCCCCTTCACCAACACGCACATAAATTAACGGATGGGATGATTGCCCTGATTGGCCACCCGAAAACACCAATTGCAAGGGTGTATCGACATGCGCGCCAGCGGCCACATCAATCACATAGGCACCCGTTGCATGACCAAGTGATAAATCTGATAGAAAATGATCATCTGGCAAATGCGCGGCAAATTCCGCCAACAGGCTTTCATCTTGCATATCTGCCAAACTCACACCAGCTGGCAAAGCATCCGCACCAGATATCAGCCAACCAGAGGCAAAGCTTAGCACCGCGTTTTCTGATGCCACCTCGTCAGCCACCTTATCGGCAGGGTTTACAGCAAGATCAGATAATCTTGTGTAAATCCAATCTTCTGTTTTGGCAGATGGCAAGGCATTGGCGATAAAATTATCTTTTGCCTGGCGGCATAAGGCCGCGCTGTCACGTAACAAATCAGGCTGCATTGATAATCCCCGCATAACCGTTTTCTTCAACCTCTAATGCAAGTGATTTATCACCAGACGCAATAATGCGACCGCCTGCTAAAATATGCACGTGATCTGGCACAATATGAGATAACAAACGCTGATAATGCGTGATCACCAACATACCACGCTCATCCCCACGAAGGGCGTTCACCCCTTCAGAGACAATGCGCAAGGCATCAACATCAAGGCCTGAATCTGTTTCATCAAGAACCGCAATGCTTGGCTCTAGCAATGCCATTTGCAAGATTTCATAACGCTTTTTCTCACCACCAGAAAAACCGACATTCACCGCGCGTTTCAGCATGTCATCCCCAACGCCTAATTCTTTGGCCTTGGCACGCACCATCTTTACAAAGGCAAGCTGGTCAACTTCATCTTTGCCAGCTTCGCGCAATCTGGCATTGACAGCGGCGCGCAAAAACGCCATGCCGCCGACGCCTGGTAATTCCACAGGATATTGAAACGCCAAGAACATACCTGCTCTGGCACGTTCATCAGCCTCCATATCAAGCACAGATTCGCCATCTAGCAAAATCTCACCATCTGTCACTTCATAACCTTCGCGCCCAGATAACACATAGCTAAGCGTGCTTTTGCCTGAACCATTTGGCCCCATAATGGCATGCACTTCGCCGCGATCGATGGTCAAATCAATACCATGCAAGATTTCGGTATCGCCAATTTTGGCTTTTAAATTTTTAATTTCTAACAAAGTCATATTGTTTCACTCTTATCCCACGGAGCCTTCAAGGCTGATCCCAATTAATTTCTGTGCTTCAACAGCAAATTCCATCGGTAATTCTTTCATTACCTCGCGGCAAAAGCCGTTCACAATCAAAGACACAGCCTCTTCTTCATCTAACCCACGCTGATGACAATAAAACAGCTGGTCTTCAGAAATGCGTGAGGTTGTGGCTTCATGTTCGATTTTGCCAGATGGGTTGCGCGATACGATATAAGGCACGGTATGTGCCCCGCATTTATCCCCCACAAGCAAACTGTCACATTGTGTAAAGTTTCTGGCATTTTCGGCCTTTGGCATCACCTGCACCAACCCACGATAGGTGTTATTGGATTTACCAGCTGAAATGCCTTTGGAAATGATGGTTGATCGGCTGCCTTCGCCCAAATGGATCATTTTGGTGCCTGTATCAGCTTGCTGGGCACCATTGGTTACAGCCACGGAATAAAACTCACCCACCGAATCTTTGCCTTGCAACAAACAAGATGGGTATTTCCATGTGATCGCAGAGCCTGTTTCAACTTGTGTCCATGAGATTTTTGAACGATCGCCCTTACAGGCCCCTCTTTTGGTCACAAAATTATAAATGCCGCCTTTTCCTTCCGCGTCACCAGGATACCAGTTTTGTACTGTTGAATATTTAATTTCAGCATCTGTTAACGCCACAAGTTCGACCACCGCAGCATGAAGCTGGTTTTCATCTCTTTGCGGGGCAGTACAGCCCTCTAGATAAGAGACGTAAGAGTCATCTTCGGCAATGATCAAGGTGCGCTCGAACTGGCCTGTGTTCTTTTCATTGATGCGGAAATAGGTTGATAATTCCATCGGGCAACGCACGCCCTTTGGAATGAACACGAATGAGCCATCTGTGAAAACAGCTGAATTTAACGCAGAAAAATAATTATCTGCGACAGGCACAACTGAGCCGATATATTTTTTCACAAGCTCTGGGTGGCTGTGGATCGCTTCTGAAATGGGACAGAAAATTACCCCAACCTTTGCCAATTCTTCGCGGAATGTTGTGGCAACAGACACCGAATCAAACACCGCATCGACCGCAACACCAGCCAACATTTTCTGTTCATTTAACGGAATGCCTAGCTTTTCATAAGTGGCCAATAATTCAGGATCCACCTCATCAAGTGACTTTGGCCCTTCTGCTGATTTTGGCGCAGCATAATAATAAATATCCTGATAATCAATTTCAGGGATATTTAACTTGGCCCAATCTGGCGTCGGCATCGTCAGCCATTTTTCATAAGCCTTAAGCCGCCATTCAAGCATCCATTCAGGCTCATTCTTTTTCTCAGAAATAAAGCGAATGATATCTTCATTCAGCCCTTTTGGCGCTTTTTCAGTCTCGATATCAGTGACAAAGCCATATTTATATTGGCCTGTGGCATCTTCGACTGCTGCGATTGTCTGTTCTGTTGCACCCATTTTGTCTTCCGTACTCTATAGAGGGATTTCAAATAATTCTTGCGTTTTATCTTACGATAATGACGCGCTTTGGTTCTTAGGATTGTCTGTTTTTGCGCCTAGTGGAAAAATCGTCTCTGGATCAAACAACTTATCCAGGGTCACATTCTCCAACGCAGTCTTAATGGCATCATTCACATCGTTCCATTGCCCTGACATGAAACAGCTATGGCGCGTTTCGCAAGGATCTTGAACACCGTCAACACAAGCGGTCAATGCAATCGGCCCTTCAATGGCCTCAATCACTTGTGCGGCATTGATATCAGATAACGGACGTGACAACCGATAGCCACCATGAACACCGCGCTCTGCAACGATCACGCCCGCTTTCACAAGAGATTTCGCCAATTTGGCAATGGTGGGCTGATTCAGCTGTGTGTGATGCGCCAAAGTGGCGCTTGTCACAACCGCAATATGGTCACCAGCATCTTGGCGGCTTGCCAAAACACCAAGCACCAAAATGGCATAATCTGTCATGCGGTTTAACCGAAGCATCAGCCGATCACTCTTTCATGCAATTGCGAATGATTATCAAATGCAGACTAATTTAGTCTACTATACCCCTTACTTAAGGTGATAGGCTGAAAATAGCAAGCCCTTACCCGTTAAAAAATAACGGAGAATCGTTTAATTAAACGCTTCTTTTCGCAAGGTATAACGCGCCTCATTCAGCCCCTCAAACACTTCATCCACATCAGGATGAGTGACAGGACCATTATCCGCGTCTGGCGTTAAATTTTGCTGGCTGACATAGGCTGTGTAATAGCTGTCAGAATTTTCAGCCAGCAGATGATAAAAAGGCTGTTCTTTGATAGGGCGCACATCTTCGGGGATGGCTTCATACCATTCATCTGTGTTGTCAAATTCAGGGTCGACATCCACGATCACACCACGAAACGGATAATGCTTATGACGAACAATATCACCGATGCAATAGATCGGGGATTTTGAAATGTGATCTGTCATAATGAATGACCCCTTTTTGCAAAAAGAAGATAGATAAGAAAAAAGCGCGAAGGCGAGCCCTCACGCTTCATCGCTATATGGATGCTGTTTTAAACGGCTCTTAGAAGCTGTCTTTTACCTTTAGCACCTGACGACCTCTATACATGCCTGATTTCAGGTCAATGTGGTGAGGACGACGCAACTCGCCTGAATCTTTATCTTCGATGTAGGCATCGCTACGGATGGCGTCATGCGCACGACGCATGTTGCGCTTTGACTTTGTGATTTTACTCTTTGGAACGGCCATGCCGCACTCCCATCATAAATACTAGAATTTTGCCTTACGGTTTCCCGTAAGAGGCAGGTTGGTGGAGCCAGACGGGATCGAACCGACGACCTCATGCTTGCAAAGCACGCGCTCTCCCAGCTGAGCTATGGCCCCACTTACCTGTTGCCTCACGCTTTTGCGATACCGCTCTTGCGCGAGTGACGTGTTTATTGACGATTTGATAAAGATGGTCAAGTATTTTTTCACCATCTTTTTCGCTTTTGTCAAATAACATGCTTTTGGCACCTATTATGGAGCTTCTCCAAGAGCATCAATCACAGCCTGATAGCGGATTTTACCTTCAGACACATTCAAACCATTTGCCAAATGTGGGTTATCATCAAGGGCCGCAACACCTTTATCAGCCAAGGCAATTGTGAATGGCAATGTTGCGTTATTCAACGCTTCTGAAGATGTGCGCGGCACTGAGCCTGGCATATTGGCAACACAATAATGCACAATGCCATCTATGATGTAAGTTGGCTCATCATGTGTTGTGGCTTTTGATGTTTCAAAACAACCACCTTGGTCAATGGCCACATCCACCAATACAGAACCTGGCTTCATACGTGATAGCATGTCGCGTGTGACAAGACGTGGCGCGCTGGCACCTGGCACCAAGACAGCACCAACAACCATATCTGCTTCACATACCGTCTCTTCAAGCACAGCGGCACTTGAATAACGTGTGGTCACAGATGAGCCAAAAATATCAGATAGATAACGCAAGCGCGGCAATGACATATCCAAGATGGTGACATTGGCACCCATCCCGACCGCCATCTTCGCAGCGTTCACACCAACAACACCACCGCCGATGATCACGACATTCGCAGGCGTTGTGCCTGGTACGCCAGAAATCAGCACACCGCGACCACCTGCATTGGCCTTTAGATGCGCTGCCCCTTCGATTACTGACAAACGACCAGCCACTTCAGACATAGGCGCAAGCAATGGCAAACCGCCATTGGCATCTGTGATTGTCTCATAAGCAATCGCTGTACAGCCTGATTCCATCAGACCGCGTGTTTGCGCTGCATCAGCGGCAAGATGCAAATAGGTAAATAGAATATGATCAGGGCGAAGCTGAACCCATTCAGAAGGCTGTGGTTCTTTCACCTTTACAATCATTTTCGCCTTTTCAAACACAGATTTGGCATCTGGCATGATTGACGCGCCAGCTGCCTGATAATCAGCATCTGATGCGCCAATTCCAGCACCTGCATTTGTTTCGACAATCACTTCATGGCCGCGACGCACAAGTTCAGCGACTGAGGTTGGCACAAGACCAACACGTGATTCTTTGACCTTAATTTCCTTTGGCACACCTACGATCATGGTGATTATCCTTTCGATGATATGTATGATATGATCTTTGACAGGATCAACGTCATAGCCAATCTTGAAAGATGCTTTCACGTCACGCCTGAGAAAAACGCTTAAGTAAAGACATCTTATTTGCGATGGTTATTTGCTATGACAATTGTTCCCTTAAAAACTGCGCCTACAATACCAGCGTTACGCAAGAATTTCTGTGCTTTATTTTGCGCTTTGGGCATAAAAGATGCATATAATTTTAACAAACGAACAAAACATTGACAATTATTCGGTATATTCGTTATTATGCTGTTCATTTATCAGCTAAAAGTGAGAGTAAAGCATCATGGATCGAATCGACCGAATGATTTTGTCAGCCCTGCAAGATAATGCGCGCATCTCTAATATTGATCTCGCACAAGAAGTTGGCTTGTCTCCCTCAGCTTGTTTGCGGCGTGTTGCGATCTTGGAAAAATCAGGCGTGGTCAAAGGATATCATGCTGAGTTAAGCCTTGATAAATTGGGGCATTCGGTTGTTGTTTTGGTCCATATCACCTTGCATGGCCAATCAGCTGAGATGATGGCTGAATTTGAAAAGGCCGTTCAGAATGTGCCCCAAGTATTGGCCTGTTTCCTTGTCGCAGGGGAAAATGATTATTTATTGCGCATCGCGGCGCAATCTGTGGGGGATTTCGGCCGTATCCATACACAATATCTGTCATCCTTGCCGCATGTATTGCGCATGGAATCAAATTTTGTGATGCGTACTGTGATGAATCGCGGCCTGAATGCAGAAGAGATCGCGACGAATTAACGCTTAGCTAGCTGAGGTTTATCTTCTATATTTATATCGTAACGGGCCAACATATCGCCATAAGATCTGATATGCGCCAATTTGGCCTCTAGGGCTTGCCAATCATCTTGCTCTGCGATTGGTGCCCATAAGGCTTCGACTTCTTCAATGACCAAGCTAACAGGCTTTGCTGAACCATCCTTCATCGTCGCAGATACCTCCCTGAAATAAGGATGATCGCGCGACATTGTCTTGCAATCCACATCAGCCAGTGCCTTAAAATATGCCGCAAAATTGTCACTGTGATAGACGGGATCTTGCGGCTTTACGCCGCCATAAAGATCAAAGAACATCTGATCAAAGCTCACTTGGCTTTCGCGTGCGGCATGCAACAGAGCATGGATCATGGCATCTGCCCCCTGCTGTGTTTCACCATGCCGCTTTTGTGGCCGCACCCCAAGCCTACGCAACATTGTTGCAATCATTGCCTGTTCCATTTTTGCAAAAAACGGATGCAAAGCGGCCTCTAGCTTGTCTTTGCCAATCAATTCCACAAAACAATCTGCAAATCGGCATAACGCCCATAAAGCGGCATCTGGCTGTCTGCCATAGGCATAGCGCGATTGCTGATCAAAATAGGCCGCTGTGAAATTAGGGTCGAGGGTTGGCAGGAACCGCCATGGCCCATAATCAAAGCTTTCGCCTGTCAGGTTAAAATTATCGGTATTTAACACACCATGCACAAAGCCAGCCGCCATCCAACCGCCTGCCATCACCGCGACCTTATCAACCAGCGCCGCAAATAAATCAGGGATCAAATCTTCCAGCGGCTGATCAGCATCTATATCAGGATAATAATGCGCCACCACATGACGGGCGAGCGCGTCATTTAAATCAGGTCGCTGCTGATATAAATTTCTCTGAAAACTGCCAATTCTGATATGGCTATGAGACAATCTGACCAGCATTGCAGACCGCGTCGGAGATGGCTCATCATGACGCATCAAGGCGCGCCCTGTCTCAATCACCGAAAATGTCTTTGAGGTTGGCACACCAATGGCTTCAAGCATTTCTGTTGCCAAAATTTCACGCACTGCGCCTTTTAAAGTTAGGTAGCCATCTCCTTGCCGCGAAAAAGGGGTTTGCCCCGTGCCCTTTGTGCCCAAATCAAGCAAACGCCCTGTTTGCAATTCGCGTAATTGTGCAAATAAAAAGCCGCGCCCATCACCAATATCTGGGTTATAATGGCCAAATTGATGACCATGATAGGCCAAAGCCAAAGGCGATTCAAAACTGCCTTGAAAGGGCACAAACTGGCCAAAATGCGCAATCCAGCTTGCCTCATCTAGCCCTGCCAGACCAACTGCCTGTGCGGCCTTATCATTGCGATATCGTAAAATAGTTTTGGGCGGCACAGCGGCTGTAACAGGCACATAAAAGCTCTGGTCAAGCTGGGTATGGATGGTTTCAAATTGTGGCAAAGTCTTATTATTCGTCACATCAGTCATTACAAGACCCCATTTTTACTAAAAAAGTGCCAGCGCCTTTGGCAAAACAAATGCTAAAAACGACCTATATCGCCGCAAATAAACTAGACTCACAATCAGGATAGAATTAACCACATATAAGACAAGATTTCTGTGGCATGTCTATAGCCATCTTGCGATGAACAAACGGTTGCAAGACAGGAAGACCATACGGGAAGACCATACGGGAAGACCATACGGGAAGACCATACGGGAAGACCATACGGGAAGACCATACGGGCTGATAATAAAGGGAGCGCACATATGACCATCTCTGAGACAGTGAAGTCAGATTTACAAAAAGTTCTTTTGCCAATTGATGATGCGCGTGGTCTGCCAAACCAAAGCTATGTCAGCCAACATTATTTTCGTCAGGAAAAAGACAATGTGTTTGCGCGCAATTGGTTTGCCATTGGTTTTGGCAAAGATGTGCCAGATGCAGGCTGTGTCATGCCAGTTGATTTTATGGATATTCCCTTTTTGATCACACGCACCAAACAGGGCGCGATTAAAGTCTTTCAAAATGTCTGTCGCCACCGCGGCATGAAATTGGTTTTGGAACCTGCCAAATTAAAGGGCCCGATCACCTGCCCTTATCATGCTTGGGCTTATGATCTAGAAGGCAGCCTCCGCGCCACACCGCATGCTGGTGGACCAAATATCCATAGTCACGAATCAGTGCCATGTGAAGATTTGTCATTAAATGGAGTGCGCTCTTATGTGTGGCGAGATGTTATTTATGTGACCATGCATGATGATACGCCAGATTTTGAGACCTATGCTGGCGCTTTGATGAACCGTTGGGCTGAGTTTGAGCAGCCTGTTTATTCTGGCGGTGCCGATAGCGGTTTCACCTTAACTCTGGATTGCAATTGGAAGCTTGGCGTTGAAAATTATTGTGAAGCTTATCATTTGCCATTCATTCATCCTGATTTGAACAGCTATTCTCGTTTAGAAGATCACTATAACATCCTAGATGATGCCAGCTATGCTGGCCAAGGCTCGTTGGTTTATAACCCACAAATCTCAGATGATGGCAGAACGTTCCCGTCATTTACCAATTTATCAAAACAATGGGACACAGGATCAGAATATTGTGCTTTTTTCCCGAATGTGTTGCTTGGCGTGCATCATGACCATGCCTTTGCCATTATTTTGACGCCAACAGGCCCAGAGACAACCGTTGAGCGCATTGAACTGTATTATGCCTCTGAAGAAGCCGCCAGCGCAGCCTATGACGATATGCGTTCGGTAAATACGAAGATGTGGAAGACCGTCTTTGAAGAAGATATTTTGGTCGTAGAAGGCATGCAATCAGGCAGGCATGCCCCTGCTTATGATGGGGGCAAATTCTCATCTGTGATGGATACCCCAACCCATCATTTCCACAAATGGGTCGCGCATGAAATGCTGAAAGCATAATCAGCTTTCAAGATCAAAAAAAGCAAGGCACCTGCCTTGCTTGCTTGCTTTAGGAATAATAATCATCCAGCTTGCCGCTTAGGACATAGCTTGAGATGAATGTGCCAAGGCGTGTTAATTCTTGGTGAAAGCGGGTGCCTTCAACACCTGCCATGCCTGTGAATTCCATGGCTTGCGAGCGCACAATTGACAAATCTGACACAGGCGGCGCTAGAACCACATCGAGATGCGATACGGCATCAGACAAAACAGACAAATTGCGCTGTTGTGGCGAGATTCGATTTGGCACAATGATGATATGCGGATTAATCATATCATTGGCTTCTTTGCGTTCGCTTAATTCGGTAACAAAATCAATGGTGGGACGCAAATCTGCCCAAGATAAAGACGTCGGCACCAACACACATTTCGCCAACATCACCAATTGCCAGATATTCCCCAGCCCACCGCCAGCGGTATCAACCATTGTCAATGTGTTATTATCTGAAATTAAGCGGCGATAAACCCCGTCAAGGGTCACCGTGTTCACACCATCATACCGATCCCCAATGGGAATATGACGTGCCATATTCACAGATGATGACGCCCCAAGCAATTCAATCGCTGAACCTTGTGGGTCTGTATCAAGCAAACATACTTTTTCGATTGATTTCATCTCTTTAAAGAAATCAGTCAAAAAAGCGGTTAAGGTCGATTTCCCGACCCCGCCTTTAATATTTGCCAAAAATATCGCCTGACCACCAATTTGCAAAATAACACTCCTAAAACCAATCTTGCCTACGCACGCAGAATGTTCTGGCCCTGATGCGCTGGCGCCATCGTCCGCTCATTGTTACACGCAAGCACCATACAAGAAAAGCAAAAGCATATAAAAAAGCCTATTTTTCAAAGAATTCGTGACAGTTGTTGCCCTTTTGTATAATTTAGAAACCGCTAATAGATAAGCTATCTTTAGCAATAAGTTATTATGATTAGGGTCATTATGAACGCACAAGCCATCATAGATACCATCGAAGGCGCAGGTCGCCGCGTCACCTCTTTTGTAGCAGGCATTGGCCAAGCTTCAAAAATCATTATTGGGGCTGTCAGCATCATTGCGATGGGCAAGGCGCGCTCGCAACCAATGCGCTTGCGCCATTTGGTTTCTGAAATTCACATTGCAGGTGTGCAAGCCTTGCCAGTGGTTGTTTTGATGTCTGCGATGATTGGCGTGATGCTTGCCATTCAAGGCATTTATTCTTTGCGCATTTTTGGCGCAGAAACACAAGTGACATTTGGTTTGGCGTTGTCTATTCCACGTGAATTTGCGCCATTGATCACGGGGATTTTGGTGGCAGGTCGTTCTGGTTCGCAATTGACAAGCCGTGTCGGCTCCATGCGTCTGAATGGTGAAATTGATGCGCTGACGGTGATGGGGATTTCACCGATGCGCTTT
The DNA here is from genome assembly GCA_049889495.1 of Puniceispirillaceae bacterium (SeqCode). Taxonomy (GTDB): domain Bacteria; phylum Pseudomonadota; class Alphaproteobacteria; order Puniceispirillales; family Puniceispirillaceae; genus UBA685. Next base: position 57,554 of record JBMHDH010000002.1, read on the forward strand.
GTTGTGGCACCGTCTCTGCTTGGTCTTTTAATCAGTTTGCCGATTTTAGTAGCTGTCTCTAATCTGGCCGCCTTTGGTGCTGCTGGTCTTTATATTGACACGACTTTGGGGATCGGACCACAGGCTTATTGGGCAGATATTTTGGCCATTGTGACCCTTGAGGATCTGATGCATAGCTTTGGCAAATCAGCTGTGTTTGCCCTGCTGATCGGTGCCATTGGCATTTCCATTGGTATGGGGGTATCTGGCGGCGCAGATATTCTTGGTAAAGCCACCACTTCTTCTGTTGTGACCTGTATTGCTGCCATTATCGCAGCTGATGCGATATTTGCATTGGTCGCATAAGGCAAGGAGGCAGAAATGTTAAACAGCAACGACAGAAACGCCCCGCCAATCAAGGTGAAATCTCTGCAAGGCGGCTATAATGGCCAGGCGGTTATCCATGATTGTTCTATGGATATTCAGGCAGGTGAAATTGTTGTCATTATGGGCGGCTCTGGATCTGGCAAATCGACCTTTTTACGTCATCTGATCGGGTTAAAAGAACCGATGCAAGGTGATGTCGAATTATTTGGTAAATCCTTATACCAAGTTGATGAATTTGAACGCTTACAATTGTTAAAGGGCATTGGCGTTGCCTTTCAATCTGGCGCGTTATTATCCTCTATGACCGTTGCGCAAAATGTGGCCTTGCCTATGATCGAACATACCGATCTGGATGAGGCAACCATTGAATTGATTGTGCGTATGAAGCTCGATTTTGTGGGTTTGCTTGGTAAAGAAGATTTATTACCATCTGAATTATCAGGCGGCATGTTAAAACGTGCCGCTGTGGCACGTGCCATTGCGCTTGATCCCCGCCTTACCTTTATGGATGAGCCATCAGCTGGCCTTGATCCTGTGATTGCGGCTGCGCTTGATGAATTGATTATCAAGCTGAAAGAAACGCTTGGCATGTCTGTTGTGGTGGTCACACATGAATTGGATTCCGCCTTTAAAATCGCGGATCGGATTGTTGTACTTGATCGTGGCTATATTATCTTCACTGGCACAGTAGAAGAGCTGAAGGCCAGTGACAGCCAACGCATCCAAAATCTGATTAACAGAGTACCTGAAGAAGAAGAATTTGACCCAGAGGCGCATCTAAAACGCCTATTTGGGGAAGACTAGTAAAAAGGGGCAGTATCATGAAGATGAAATCTTCTGATTTTACAGTGGGCGCATTTGTACTTGGCGGTATGGTTGCAATCATTGCGATGTTTGTCATTGTGAAAGGCCAATTAAACAAACAAGACAGCTATCACAGTTATTTTAACAATGTGTCTGGCTTGCGCGCTGGGGCATCTGTGATTTACGAAGGCTATATCATCGGCACCGTCAGTGATATCACGCCTGAGCAAACACAAACAGGTATGACCTTCCGTGTTGATTTTGGCGTTGAAGAAGGCTGGGCCATCCCGTCTGATAGCTTTGCTGAAATTGCGGCGCTTTCCTTGTTATCTGCGCAATCAATCCAGATCATTGCTGGCTCTGATACGCCGCTTTCCCCTGGTGATCAGCTGCGTTCGCGCCCTGCAACAAATCTGATGGCTGATCTGGGGCGCACAGCAGATCAATTTGCCCAGATCGCGGATAAAAGCCTTGTGCCATTATTGGCCACTGTGGACAGCTTGTTAAATGATGAAGCCCGCAATGCTCTAACAGGTATTACCAGCTTGTCACAAAGCGTGAATGATGGCGTGCCAGCCATCCTAGAAAGCGTTGGCAGAACCGCAGGCAACATTGAAACAGCATCTGAATCTGTCAAAGATATCGCAGGCGATGCCACCCAAAGGGCGGTGACGGAAGCGCTTGATAATGTTGTTTCAGCCACCAAAACAGCCAATGATGCCTCACAATCTATGTTGCAAACCACCCAAGAAGCTGGCGCTTTGGTCGAAGAGATTTCAGACACTGCCAAAACTGCGTGGTTGGGTGAGGTTTCAACCATGCTTGACCGCCTATCCACTGCCACGCAATCTGTTGAGGCGATGTCCCAATCAGCATTGGCCACTGCGCAAAATGTTGAAGGCATGACAGGCGAAGAAACACGTGCCAAGATCATGAGCTTGCTTGACGATGTCAAACGCATCAGAGCCAATCTTGAAATTGCCAGTGAATCGGTCATGACAGCCACAGATAATGTGGCAAATCTGTCTGATATTTCTGAAGACCGCATTGATGCTTTCTTACAAAAGCTTGAAAGCGCGGCATTGAATGTAGAAGAAATGACAGCCCGCTTGCGTGATGATCCCTCCATCATCATTCGTGGCTCAAACTAATCCTTGTTGGTATGGGAGTGACTATTATGATGATCAAACGGGTTCAGACCTATCTTCCTCACTTTGCAGGCGCGGCGGCTCTCTTCGCGCTTGCAGCCTGTAGTTCGGCCCCTGCAAGGCAGGCAGATATCTATTATGATTTGCGCCCTACCATTGCGCCTGTGAGCTTTGCCAGCAATGACACCCTCGAAATCCAATCTGTGACTGTCAAAGGGTTGCAATCAGCACGTTCGCTTGTGATTGAAACAGGTAAAAGCCCTGTCCAATATCAAGAAGTGAGAGGTCATTTATGGCATGTGGCACCGTCTAATTTGATTGAAAGAGCTGTAACAGATGCCCTGTCAACAGCCAGCCAAGATATGGTTATCGGATCATCGCAAACGGTTGATAATGAAGATTACCGTTTGAAGCTGACAGTCGAAAAGCTACATTTCACACCATCAGAAACAGCCCATCTTGATATCGAAGCTGTGCTGAAAAACAAATCAGGTAAAATCATCACAACCAAAAGATATCAGATTGCACAAGCCATTGCTGGATCTGATAATCAAGCCGCTGTAATGGCATTGGAAATGGCATTGGCTGATATGATTGGCGAATTGGCAAAAGATATCAGAGCAGCTCTTTAATCAGACGCATCATCTTTCTCAGCGATATCAGATACCAGATCTGATATCGCGATCTCTTCGGCAAGCTGGTTGATATGCACAGCCTCGCCACACCAATCATCGTCAAATGTGGCAGGCCAAATCGTACCCATATCTTTTTCAGCCTCTTCAGATGACGGTGTTGGCGCATGGCGGCGGCACCGCCCTTCTCTGCTTTTTGTGGTCACAGATTGCGGCATTTCATCCCAATAAATACAATCCACACACAAAATACGCGCCATCTTACCGCCCTGCCTTTTGGCCATTTGCGGCGGTTTGATTGCGGGCCAGATCATAATATGTTGCATGATCAAAATACGTTATATGCGCTGGTAGTGCGGCATGTAATTTTGCTGTGAAAGGGCTCGCAAATCCTTTCATCGCACAATGGGCCAAAAAATTTTCCAGTAACGCTTTATGGTCAAGGCAAAGCCCCTCTTCAAAGCGAAGAGATTTTGTCATGGTATCAACCGCTATCTTTGGCAGAAATAACGAGCCAAATAAATCAGCATCAAGAAGCAGTGATGTGATCTGACACGAAGCGTGATCTGAACGCGCTTTGGGGTTTGTCGCCATGATCAGCCTGTCTAAAAGCTGATAATTTTGACCAGATAAGCCATATTTCTGAAAAATTGGTAAGGCTTGTCGGAGTGAGGCTGCTTCTTGCCATCCTGAAATATTTGGCCGACGACGTCCCAAATGACGATAATCATGAATAAGCGCGGCCATCATCAGCCTATCGGTATCGCGCTGGGGCAAATCAGATGCTTTTGCCAGCAAACCAGACGCCACAATCACTTGCTTAATATGAGACAAACTATGATAGGCATTTAACGATAGCCGCTGTTGCAAAGGCTTTGCTAAGTGACGAAAGGCTTGATTGGAAAACCCTGTTCTGAGTTTTAGCGAGGTAAGTTTTGATAGGCCTGCATAAGACGCAATCGCATCCAATGGCACTTGTTCAAGCTGCGGGTCGGTTTGTTTTGGCAACAAATACAAGCCAGCTGGCCATCTTGATAGAACATAGCCAAGTTTTGGATATTTATATCGTAACCGGCGTGACTGCAATTGCCCGACTTCCCTACTTTGTTTGTCTCTAGGAGGCTGGTTTATCATCAAGGGCAAAACTCAAAACGGCCTTATTGCCATTTTCTAATGCTTCGAAATGCACTGATTGGGCAATGGCATGAACGATGGTCAGCCCATGCCCCCCTTCTTCTGGTTTGCGATGCGCATTATCCCACCCATCAGGGTTTGAGGGCGGCGCATTATCTATCACAACCACTTCCAATTGGCTGTCTTCCATAAAAAAATGAAGCGAAAATATGCCTTTATCATCACCGCCTTGAAAGCCATAACGCACCACATTTTGCAAGATTTCACCAACCACGATATTGATATCTAATTCGCGGTTGGCATGATCTTGTGATTGCAACACACCGCGCACACAATTGCGCGCCGCTGACAAGCTTTCAGCAACAGCAGGAAAGGTGAAATAGCCTAGATCACGCATGTTGCCCTCCCTCAGATGATACCCCTTGGTCAGACGGTCTGGTTACAACCAAAATCGTGGCATCATCATGTGTGGATAATTTGCCTGTTTCAAACAAGGATATGATCCCTGATACTTTTTCAACCGCTGAATGACCTGGCAAGCGGCGTGACAGGCTGGCAAGACCACTTAGCCCCACTTCACGCCCCTTAAATTCGGCCTCTGTGATGCCATCAGTTGTCAAAAACAAATGGGCATCGGTCACATTCAATTTGGTTTCAACAAGCTCATCCGCACTATAAGGCACAAGCCCCAATGGCACTGTTTGTGATTCAATTGTCTCCAGCGGGGCATCACCACCACGCACAATCACAGCCGCCCCATGGCCACAATTCACAAATGATACATCGCCTGTCTCGCAATCCATCCACCCAACAGCGAATGTCACAAATTTGTCTGAGGCCACATCCAAAAATTCATAATTAATGGCATTTGCCATTTCTGAGGCAGGTAATTCTTGTCGTGCCAAACGACGGAACAAAGCAATAGAACGCGCCATCATCAGCGAGGCGGTGATGCCTTTGCCTGCGACATCACCTTGACAAAATGCCAAATAGCGTCCGACACGCATATGATCGAAAAAATCACCTGATAATTGACGCGCTGGGATGACATGGCCTGCGGCAAATCCATCTGGATCAGCGGCAGGCAAAAGGCTGGCTTGCGCTTCTTCTGCTTGCGATAAATCACGTTGCAGCAATTTATCTGAAATGGCTTGTTCTGTTAATTCCACATTCGACAGTGCCAATGCCAAAATTTCAGCCAAAGCTTCAAGCAACGTTAAATCTGATGGCGCAAAATTGCCGATGGCATCCCCATCTCTGCGGTTAATCGCTTGAATGGCACCAAAATTTTTATCTTTTGATTTCACGGGGGCTGTGGCGGTGGATAAGGTCTGAAACCCTGTGCCACTATCTGCGGCTTTATAATGCGCTTTATCTTGGCTGGCATCTGCGACAAGCTCACCATTACCTTCGGTAAAAGCACGTCCCACAAGCCCTTTATCTGATGGTACCTTTAGGCCCGTGACATCCACAGGCCCGACACATACCACACATTCCAAAACACCTTCATCTGGGCGATGCAGAAACAAGCTACCAGCCTCAGCCGATAAGGTTTCAAGCACATAAGGCAAGGCCCATTTCAACCCATCAATCGCATCACCTGTTTGCGCAAAACGACGCATAAGGCCGCTTAACAAATCCAAGTGATCAAGTTGTTTTGCTGGCTGTTTTGCTGGCTCTTTTGATTTTGTGGTTGACTGCACGGCTATGTCCATCTCGTCACCCTCTGACCCGATAAGCGCAGCTTATCCGAAACTGCCTGGGGAAATGGTTGGCCCATCGCCGTCAGATGCCGCCCCTTCTGATGCCTCTTCTTGCGCAGGCGCAGCTGGTGCTGGCGTAGTTGGTGCTGGCGCGGCAGGTGCCGATACAGCAGGCGCAGACCCAAGCAATTCTGCCGCCAAATCATCATCAGATACATCTGGTGCGGCTTGGGTGCCCGCATCTGTCACGCCCATAACACCAGAATCAGCCGATGACACCACTTGGCCAATTGGCAAAATCTTATCTAATTTCGCGATCTCTAAAACACGGAACACAGCCGCGCTAACAGATGGCAAAGTCATGGTGATATTTTGCTGAGAACAAAATTGACGCGCCATTAATAGGACTGCCACGCCAGATGAATCAATATAAGTTACGGAAGACGCATCAATTTCAAGCTGTGTTACACCTGCAATTTTGGTGATTTCAGCCTTCAGGTCTGATGTGGTTTGCAAATCAACATCACCTGAAAGAATGACTCTGGCATGCTCTCCTGAAACACGAACGTCAAATGCCATTTTACGCCTCCGTTAAAAGAAAAAAAGAATAAAAAAACCCCGTCAGATGACTGACGGGGTTTGATCAAATCACCTTAGAATGTGATGTTGTCTGATACTTCGTTGAAGTTACCATCAGCGTCACACCAACCAATACGTAGGTTGTTTGTTGTCAAGCTTCTGTCTGTTGCGTTGTCCAATGCCTGAATGACAACCATACCGCGGAAGCCTGCAGCATTTGTTGGGGCTGTACCTGTAGCCGCCTTCACATAAGAATATTGCTGTTGTGTTGGCGAACCTGAGTTACAAGCACCGCCTGCAGCACCGTCTGTGCCGTTATCCACATTTGTGCCACCAGCGCGGTAATAGATTAATGGCGCAGCTTCTGTGCTGATAAATGCGTTCTTAAACTTGTTAAATGGCAAAGCTGATGTTGATGTTAGGTCATCAAAACAGTCTTCTAGGCCAGTTGCGTTATCTGTGCCACATTTTGCAGGATCAATTGTCAATGCACCAGCACGCGCAATCTGTGTTGAGTTAATCCAACGCTCAACTGATTCAGCGTTTGTGCGTGTCACGTCAAGACGTGTGTTGTTAATATACGCTTGGTAGCCTGTGATACCAACAGCGGCCAAAACGCCGATAATCGCTACAACAACGAGCAATTCAATCAGCGAGAAACCTTCAGATTTTTTCATCATGGTAATATCCTCTTTGATACGCTTTGCGACCACATACAGGCCGAAATCTATGTTTTTCGTATCACAGTTCTTTATATAAATAAACAGTTAATCAATAAAAACTTAACTTATATCCTTTTGAAGAAACCAAAAGGCTTGATTGAACATGACGCCTCACTGCCAAAAGGCCAACTAATAGCGTTAACCCGCGCTATATCGGCCATTTTACCTCACTGACTTTCGTCTGGCCTCTTAGGCAATCAGGTCCTTTTCATGAAGCATTTCCAGATATTTATCCATTGTTACCATGCCATATTGCGCCCCTGTCTGCATAACCGTTTGGATTTGGACGATCTTGGCTTCTCTGATCAGGTTGGCAACAGAAGGGATATTCACCATCACCTCAAACGCACCAACACGCCCGCCGCCTTTTCGTTTCAATAATTGCTGTGTCATGACAAGGCGTAATGATTGCGATAATTGCGATCTTGCTTGCGGCTGTTCTTCGGCAGGAAAGACGTCAACGATACGGTTAATGGTCTCTGGCGCGCCATTTGTGTGCAAGGTGCCAAATACCAAATGCCCTGTTTCAGCGGCTGTCATGGCCATTGAAACTGTTTCATAATCTCGTAATTCCCCCATCAGGATAATATCAGGGTCTTGACGCAGAGCCCCTTTCAAAGCGGCACCAAATGTTTTGGTATGAGGGCCAACTTCTCTTTGGGTAATAATGGATTTTTTTGACGTATGCACAAATTCCACAGGATCTTCGACTGTGATGATATTCTCGTTACGCTCTCGGTTAATTTTATCGATCATCGCGGCAAGAGAGGTTGATTTACCAGAGCCTGTTTGCCCAGTCACAAGCACAAGGCCTGATTTTTCAGTCAAAACCTCATGAACCGCTTTTGGCAAACCAAGCATATCAATATGCGGCACCTCAGCCACAATCACACGCAATACCATCGCATAGCCTTGCAGCATCTTATACCCATTGGCACGAAAACGCTGGCCCGAAAATTGAATGGCAAAATCAACATCACCTGATTTATCAAAGGCTTCAAAGGCTTCATCACCAAGCTCATGGCGCATCAAATCTGCGATCATATCATTTGGTGTCACCAAGTCCAATTGCACAATTTCGCCCGATTCACGAACGCTTACTGGCCTATCCGCATGAATATGAAAGTCAGAAACACGTCTTGTTTGGACGGTCTCAATTAGCATTTTGTAAATTGGATTTTCCATGATAACAAAACCTTAAGAGATATGTATTATGGCTAATTTAGTCTTTTTTGTCTTAAAGGGAAAGCGGTAACAAGGTGACAAGTGCGGTCCAAAAAATCAATAGCGTCTTTTGGCGGTTATCCAAATTGTGCCGTAACGCCATCATCAGCTGTGTCTTGACGATGTGCCTGATTATGCCTGCAAGCGCAATTGAATTGCCTGATACCGCAGATATCACAACGAAAGAAACGCTTGCCGCCGCACATAAAGGCGATGTGGAAGCCATGTATTCTATTGCGCTTTACTTACTAGAAGAAGGTCAGCTTGACCGCCCTGATTATTTGCCCTTGGCGTTTGGCTGGTCTTTGAATGCTGCCCGCCAAGGTCATGCCCAATCAGCGGAATTAACAGGGGTTATGTACCGCCGTGGCATTGGCACGGAGCGCAATTTTGTGAAAGCGCGTAAATGGCTAGAGCGTGCCGCCGCCAGAGGCTCGATGGAACCGAATTTTGAATTGGCACTGCTTTATTCTGAAGAAGAAAATCCTGGGGCAAATAAATCAAGGGCGGCATCCTATTTGGCAGATGCCATTCGTTTTATGGAACCGCGCGCCTGTCTAATCGCGGCCAGAAACAAGGTGAATAACGGCGTTGAGTTACGCAAAGCATTAACAGAATTGCGTTGCGCCGCAGAAGGCGGGATTGTCGATGCGATGATTATGTTGGCGCAATATCACATGACCAAAAAATCACCTTATGCGCTGAACAACGCCAAAACATGGCTGAAACAGGCCGCTAATTTAGGGTCTGATGAAGCGTTGGTGCTCTTGTCACAACTTGGCTCATAAGAAACCATCTCATGTTACAACCTGTCCTTGCCAGCTTGTTGCCAAATTTAGAGAATCTGCCAGGCATTTATGCGGCTGATCTTTCTGCCTTTCCTGAAATTGTGTTTTTCTTTTTATTTTTACTAGGGGGGTGTTTTGGCTCTTTTGCCAATGCCGCGGCTATGCGCCTTGTCAGAGACGAAAGCCCTGTTTTGCCGCCCTCACGATGCCGCTATTGTGATACGCCCTTGCGGTGGCATGATAATTTGCCATTGCTGGGCTGGTTGTTATTGCGTGGCAAATCAGCGTGCTGTCAAAAACAGCTATCTGTGCGCTATATCCTTGTCGAATGGGGATTTGCGATGCTGACTTTATGGCTAGCACTGTTTCTTCCCTTGCCCGTATTTGCTGCCTTGACGGTTGTAAACATCATCATGATGATTGCCCTTTTGACCGATAGTGAAGCGATGGTCCTTCACCCGCTTTCGCTGTTGATTGGTGCGATTTTTGGTATGGTTTTTACGGTCTTTATTGATGGCTGGCCGACCAGTTTTACAGATTCTGTTGCAGGGGCTGTCTGTGGTGGCGGGGTGATCTTTATCGTCAATTTGATCTATCGCCTCATGCGGGGCACAAATGGGTTTGGATCTGGCGATATTTGGCTTTTGGGCATGATTGGTGCTGTTTTTGGACTGATCCCGACCATCATTATCTTTTTTGCAAGCGCGATGCTTGGCGCGGTGGTTGGTTGCGCCCTTATTTTGGCAAAAAAAGCAGCTTCTAGCAGTAAATTGCCCTTTGGTTTATTCCTAAGTGTTGTGTTTCTACTTTACCCAGCCCTCAATATGTTGTTAATTTAGCAAGAACGAATACAACCTGACGCAACGCGGCTAGGCAAGGTGACGGAGTGGTTTGAATGGGCAACAAAGTGCCGACATGGTATCTATCTGTAGCAGGATGTTTGGTAGCGTCAGTGCTGCTCAGTTCATGTAGCGCGCCTGATCGCTTGAAAAATGATGATATCAGCATCACGGCAACCAAAGAGATTGTGAAAGATCGCTTGATCTCTCCGATTGAGAATGAACGCATCAATGAGTTCAACAAAAAACTGCCACGCCGTTCTATCTTACAGGTGATTCATTCACCACAATCCTTATCAGATCCCACATTTCTGCAATTAATCGAAAATCAGCTTAGTGATGAGATTGATTTTAAAAAAGCACAGGATGATTTGGCAGGTGTCGAGCCAGCAGCCATCTCAGCTCCCAAAGAATTAAGCGAAGACGCAAAGTCACGCATCATCAAACAACGCAGTGATTCGCGCAATAAATTAATGTTTGATAAAGGGCTGGAGCTTGAAACCTATCTGTTTGGCAAATTACGCGAAATGGAAACGCGCGTTGATGATCTGTTCTTAAAAACAGTGCCATTAGAATCAAATAGCAGTGAATTCCCCTCAGTGATTGGCGCGAATTTAACAGAAGATCCAAATGGTTATCTGTCATTGCCAGCAGACATTTATTTGATTGGCGGCGCTGATTCGACCTTCATTACAAAAACAGCCACCATCGGCCAATTTGTCGATGACAGAAAGATCAGCCTGTCTGTCCGTCAAATCCCGTTGCAAGATGTATTGGCTTTGATCGCCGAATCACTTGGCATTGAATATACGCTATCTTTGGCACTAGAAGAGCTTGAAACAAATGTCTCAATCTCCTTACGCTCTGATGCGTTATCAATTTTAGATGCGATTTTAACACAGCATAATTTGGCCATTTTATATGATGCCAATTTGGGTGTGGCACGGTTTTACACAGATGCCGAATTATTGCTTCTTGATACCGCGATGAAAGCGGCAATCCGCGGCCATAATGAATTGTTATTTAATAAGAAGAATTTGTCACGCGCTGAACAGGATCTAAATAAGATCAAACAGATGATTGACACATCTCAGCTATTATTAAGCGGAAATGATGAAGCCTTCACCGCTGGCATCAAGGGCTTCCCGCGGTCTTCCATGGGCGAAATTGCCACAGAATCTCTGTCGCATCTATCAACCGAAAGCTTTGGTCTGCGTCAATTGCTAGAGCGGTTTGACGAAGAAACCAATTCTTTGCTTGATCCCTCAAAGCAAACAATGAGCAATGAGCTGCGCCGTCAAGCGGGTGGTCTGTCACTAAATGATATTTTGGTAGAAAGCGCTTGTGTGAAGCCTGGCCAAGAAATTTTTGTGGAAAAAGTCGCCGTTTACAATGCCGACCGTGATGATGCGCTAGAACATCTATCTGGCTATTTCACAACCAATGGCACTGTTAATAATGATGCCGCCGCTGACGAAGAAGCGGATGCGGATGCGGCAGATGGTGATGCAGATGGCGCAGATGGTGATGCAGATGCCGCAGATGCGGCAGATGCGGGTGCGGCAGATGCAGATGCGGCCCCTGTGACCGTAACAGCTGGTGCTGGTGAGACAGCCACCGCAATCGACACGGCAACAGCCACAACATCAACAGATGGGTGCCCTGAATATGAACCCTATTTCCAAAAGGATAATACAGGAATCATTGTAAGAGGCCGCCGCCCTGATAATTCATTAGCCGTGCGCTTGATCGAAGAATATGATGTGCCGCGTCTTCAGGTGCTTGTTGAAATCTTTATGGTAACTGTCTCTCGTGACTTTAACCGCCAGATTTCAAACCTGATCACCCGTGCCGTAAATGCCGCTGGTGGCAATGATGTTACTGAGGCAGCACTTCGCTCTACCAACATCACGGCAGGCTCACAAACCATCGCCGCAGATACATTGGCAAACATCTCTAGCGCGATTGCTGGTGGCTATTCAGTGCGCTTGAACTCAGCGGCAACAGATGCCAATGGTGTATCATTGATCTCTTCTGCTTTGAGCTTTATCGAAAGCAACCAGCTCGGCCGCGTTCTATCAAGCCCGACTATCTTGGTACAGGATGAAACCGCAGAAGCATCTATCAAACGCACGCAAGTGGCAAAGCTTGTCTACCAAGAACAAGAAAATGATAATGGCACTGTGACAACCAGATTGGTTGAAGCCGAAGAACGTGCGCCATTTGAATTGACCTTGAAAGATGTGAAAGTCTTCCCAGCCAATCGCACTGTGAAAATGAATGTGACGATTTTGAATAAGCGCTTTACCGAAGCCAATATCAACGCCATCACAACCAGAGATCAGGCTGACTTTACCGAAGATACAATCGAGACTGAGTTTACAGCCGCACCAGGTGATGTGATCGTCTTGGCTGGCCTTGCCGCAAATGCTGATACAACCACCACAAGAGGTTTGCCAGGCACCACTGGTGCGCTTGCGCCAGTCTCACCGCTTCTTGGCGGGTCTGATCAAGTCTCTAGCAATGTCAGCGAGATGATTATCTTTATGGCGCCAACGGTGATCGATCCCTCATCTGACTTCCAGCCACATTCGGCTTTCTAGGTAAGGCAGCGCGCTTTGTAACGCGCAAGAGCTTATATTGAATACATAAAGGGCCGTGGGATAGATAACCCCTCTGCCCTTTTTTATAACACTTGATCCTGCAATCACCGCTTGTGATGGCTGTGCTACTGCCAAGATCCTAAAATTATAGCCGCATGACCTATGGGAGCGCTACAACTACGCACAGCAGGAAAGCACGGCAACAAGGCAGATCTTATCAGCGATAAGGGCTATTCCCCCTATCAGGCTCATTCAGCTTTTAACAGGCGCGCTGTGTTATAAAGCGCTTTGGTTTCCGCCACATAGACAGTCAATGTGATTTCCTGTTGTTGGTATAATTCACGAAGAGCAAGCATTTCTTGTTCAATCTCAAGCAAACGTGGCACAGGGCTTTCATCATAGCTTTCGGCTTTCGGCGCGCTATAAGACGCTGTCGAAGGAACTGCCGTTTCTGAAGTATCGGCTTTTTTCGACGTCTTTGATTTCTTGGAACGACGGAAGAGCTGAAAACCACCAGATGAATTACCTTGCGCATCTTGCGAATCTTTTTCAGAATCACCCCTTTGATCAGCTTGCAATGCCTCTCCTTCAGGCATCATGGCAGGCATTTGGGCAGCTGCGGCATCTGACATAGCAATCATTGACTGATCAATACCAGCTTGCGGATCTGATGTGGCAGATTGCATTTCTTGATGTGCCAATTCTTCAGCCATCGCAGCAGCAGCAGGACGCAAGCCACGCTTGGCAAGGGACCTGCGCCGCAACACAAGGAATACCAACAAAAATAGGACAAGGCTTAAACCAATGGCGATAAAGAAAAGACCATATTGTTGAATCAGAGTGTTGCTCATTTTTTTGTCCTAACGCGACTATCTAGCCCTAAATCTTACCTTAGCTTATCATTTACGTCTATCTTCTCGCATAAATTATTCAAAAAACAGAAATATTTATTAACAAAAACTGTGAGATATATTAGTTTTTTAATATGGCCAGTACGCTTTCATCATTTGCACAAATCTTGCGCCCCATTGGTGGTGGAACAGATTCTATTGTCGCGGTAAAACTGCACAGTAACGCTGTGACTGTGGCAGAAGTCAAAAACACAGGCAAAGAGATTATCATCGAACATTTGGCGTCCGTGGCATTGCCGCGCCCGCTTGATTTGCAAAATTTGTCACGCCAGCAAGATATGGTGGCTGATACCATCCGCTCTATGCGTGATCAAGGGATGTTTTCAGCGCAAGATGCCGCAATTCTATTGCCCCCAGGCTTGATGGCTGTTCGCCAGATTAACTTGCCCTATACGCCGCCAAATGAACTTGCCAAAGAAGGCCGCTTTATTGATTTCTGGGCAGAAGTTGAACCTGATATCGCAAAATTTGAAGAGCCGCATTTCCACTATCATGTGCTGGTAAGCTCAGAAAATGACGATTTGACTCGTGTCCTGTTCAGCTATGCCGAAGAGGCCGTGATCAGACCTTGGGCAGATATTATCTTGGCAGCGCATTTGAACCCTGTCGCTTTAGATGTCGAAACCATTTCGCTTGCCAATTTCAGATATGCGACCTTGCCACGAGATGAAAAACGGCAAAGCCAAGCCATTTTACATGTATCTGAAAACCGTCTTGAGATAATTGCCTTTCAGCAATCACGCTTTCATTCAATCAAATTGGAAGTCAGCGAATTCGACCTGATCTTATTGAAAGATATTGAGCAGGTAGCAGACCCAACAGGCGATTTTTGGGATGAGGTAGGGGGACGCCTTGCCAATACCATGAAACAGGCTGTTCTATTCATGCAAGAAGAGCTTGATTTTGCGCCCTTCTCGATCATCTATATCGCGGTGGATGAGCCAAATGCAGATAATCTTATCAAGCTGTTTGATAAGCATTTCACTCTTGCGCCCATTTCATTATGGAACACCAATGAAGGCGTAACCATGGCACAATCTGTCTCAGATATCATGGTGCAATTGCCAAATAAGTCGCTCTTTGCCTCTGTTTTTGGGCTTGGCTTGCAAAAGCTTGGTACATTTGGCACTCAAGATAATGTGCTGGTAAAGCTGAATATGTTGCCCGCCTATCGCACATTGTTGCGCAATCGCCAGGTATCTGTGATTTCACGCACCATGGTGAAGATCTGGTTTGTGATTTTTGTGGTAATGGGCCTATGGACTGGTGGTTTGGTACTACCAAAATACTTAGAATCACAGGTTGGGTCACGTGGTTTTGAAGCGATTGCCGCAGATGCTGAGTCCATTCAAACACAATTGCAATCGATCACAACACAAGTGCAAAATCTGGATACAGAACTTGCCGCGCTTAGTGCAGAATTTGCGCCGCGAGGCAGAGTGCAATTCATGGATACCTTGCCTGACTTGGTGCCAGACGGTGTAGAACTAGATAAAATGCAAGTTGCGAATGGCATTAATTTGACACTAGAAGGCAGTGCACGGTCCGAAGAAGCGATCAAATTATTCGAATCAGAATTGGCCAATTCAGGCTTGGCAAGCAATGCGCAAATATCCACTTCACCGCCAAATGATGGAAAAGAATATTACAGCTTTACCATGACGGCCCAAATTACGCGGCAGGATTAAGATGTTTGGACGTTCGAAGAAAAATAAAGAACAGGCGCAACAGCCACAGCAAATGCAGGTTTCTGCTGACGCACTTGCTTTGCTTCAAGCGATGCAAGCTGGCCAACAAATGCAAGCCCAACAACAAATGCAAGCCCAACAGCAAATGATGCAGCAACAGCAAATGATGCAGCAGCAGCAGCAACAGATGCCGCAACAAATGCCAAATCAGATGCCACAACAGCCTATGATGGGCCAGCCTGCTATGGCGCAACAACCCATGGCGCAACAACCAATGGCGCAACAACCAATTGCGCAACAACCAATGGCACCGCTTGATCAAGGCGCAATGAGCGAGCAAGATTTGTTGGCAGAATTGGCTGGATCAGCTCAGCAGCCGCCTCAACAGCAGCCGCCTCAACAGCCAATTCAGGCCGCACCGCAACAGGCTATGGCAGAGGCACAACAAATGCCAGCTGGTTTTGCTTTCAATCCAAATGCCGCCGCTATGCCAATGGCTGAAGATGGGGCAATGGCACAGGGCAAAGACAAAAAGAAAAAGCTGACAAGAGACGAGAAAAAACAGGCCGCTGAAGCAAAAAAGATCGAAAAAGAGCGGAAAAAAGCAGAAAAACAAGCGGCTGCGAATGAGAAAAAAGAAGAGAAAAAGCGTCAGAAAAAACGCAAAAAATTAGCCAAAACACGCTTTTCACGTGCCAGATATCTGCGTGAATCCAACGGTAACGCCATTGCTGGTGTGGTCCTTTGGGTGTTTGTTATCATCTTGTTTATTGTCGCGCCTTTCATGCTCAATACGGTCTATTTGATACCGCAAACAAATGAAAATTTGCGCATCATCAGCGAAGTGTCATCTTTGGAACGTTCCATCGTTACCAACCGCCCCCAAATCAGCAGCCAGCTAGAAAAGCGGAAGCAAAAAGAACTGCAAGTCTCTGCATTTACCACAAGCTTTATCAACCAATCATCTGCCAAAGAATTGCTTGAAATTCTTGGCACAGAGCTAGAAGACGCAGGATTTGAGATCGAACCTGTTGCTGTATCGCCTTTCCCACTTCAGGCCCAGCGCATTATTGGCACATCAGCGACCTTCCAAATCACAGGTAGTTATCTTGATTGGTTACGCATCAGAAATAATTTTGTGCGTGAACAAAATGCTGTGACCATCCCTGTGGAGACTGTTGAGGTAGATAGCGAGACAGGTTTGATGAAAATCACAGCGCAAATTGTACTGCCATCATCCAGATAAATGAAACATAAGAACAGGTAAAAAAACGATACCCAATGTTAACTTCATGTTTTATTGTATTAGGATATTATAATAAACAAAGGCACAAGGGATGAGTGAAAAGATGAAACGCTTTTTAACAGCTCAGGTAACAAGGCTCGCTACGATGTTATGCGTGGGCACGTTGTCTATATCCTTTGCCTTTGCGCAGGATAATTCCTTAAAGGCCCCAGAAGTGCTTGATTTGGATGACCCTTTTGCCAGAGGCATTAACAGAGCCGCTGACCAAGCCAGTGATGGCCTGTCCTTGCCAAAGCCAAATGGTCAAACAACAGGCGCTGCAAAATTAGGCAAGGATTTGCTTGGCGAGCAAAATACCCGCGCTTTGAAAGTCAATCTATACCGTGTCGCTGCGCTTGCGGTATCGCAAGGCTCTGCGGTCGGGCAAATCTTTGAAGAAAGCAATCAGGATGTGGAGCGCGGCTCACGCCCCCAAATTCCTTATTTGCGCATTGGCACTTTCAATGATGCGGCCGCTGCCAGACAAACCGCCATTAATCTGAAATCTTTGATGGGGGATTACATTGGTGGACATTTCATTTTACGAGATAAATCAAGCGCGGTAGAGCTGGATATTGGCCCGCTTCATACGGTGTCGCATGCTGAAAATTACTGTGAAATTTTACTGAAACAGTCAAATGGTCTTGTAACAGATTGTTTTGCGGTTTTGGAATATCCTGGTTATGAGCCGCTTGACACCTTCCAATCAACCGCGATGTTACGCCTTTCAACCGAAGCAGTGAAATCAATCTTAAGCGCGGGTGATAGCGGTGTGTTTGATTTGCAAGGCTCATCTGCGCAATTATTGCGTGTCAAAGAAGGCGACATGCTTGGCAATGGTGTTGATCAAATTGTCAAAATCGTACCAAATGCCGTGATTTTGGTTGCTGATGATGGCGTCATCACCAGCTTGCCACTTGATTACATTCCTGAAAGCCAGTTTGATACTGCCCCGCTCGAAACAGAGCAGACAGAACAGACCCTGCCACAAAATAACTAGGATAGGTCCCCATGGCCATCTATGAAAATGAAGTTGCTGATAAAGTCATTCGGGTTCTGCAAGCTGCTAATCGTGTTGACCAAGCCAAGCTGACAGAAGCGCGTAGCACCGCAACTGGCCCAAGTGATGTTCTGGTAAAGCTGATCCGCACTGAAGGTGTTGATGAAGAGCTGGTGCATACTGTCATTTCGCGTGCCTATGCCTTGCGACGCACCACATTGGAAGCAAAGCAAGTTGACGTGCGGGCCCTGCCCCTTATTCCAAAGCAATTTATCGATGATCATTTGGCAATGCCTTATGAGGTCGAAGCACGGTTTTTGCGCGTTGCCATTGTTGACCCTTCAACCGCCTCTCTGGCAGGCCAGCTGAAAAATCTATCGAATTTTAACATTGAATTTCAACTGATCACGCTGACCAATTTTGAACAATTGCGCGGTCATGAACGGATCAAGGCTGTTCTTGATGCGGCCGAGAAAAAGCAAAAAGCCGAAGCGGAAGTGCTATCAGCCAAAAGACGGTCAAAATTCCCTGTGGATGATGATTCACTTGTGCCTGAATTTTGTGATCATATTCTGCATTCAGCGATTGATACAGGCACATCAGATATTCATATCGAACCGTTTCGCGATATTGCCCGTATCCGATTCCGTATTGATGGCAGGCTGGCCATTCGCCATGAATATTCTGATTATGTTTTCAAGCATTTCCTAGGTGTTGTGACACGCTTTAAAATTCTAGCTGATTGCGATATTTCCGAAAAAAGACTGCCGCAAGATGGCGGTATTACCATTCATTATGGCGGCGAAGATATCGATTTCCGTTTTAATGTTTTGCCAGGCAAATATGGCGAACGTATTGTGATGCGTATTCTGAAAGGTGATCCTTCCTTGTCACTTGATAAGATCGGATTAACAAGAGAAAATTACGACAAAATCGTTGATGCCATTACCGCCCCGCAAGGTATGGTGCTTGTGACAGGTCCAACAGGATCGGGGAAAACCACCACCCTCTATGGCTGTTTGCAACATATTAATGAGCCAGAAACCAATATTATGACGGCTGAAGATCCCGTTGAATATTACCTCGAAGGTGTGGCACAGACGCAAGCCAATGAAAAAATTGGCCTGACCTTTAATTCGATTTTGCGTGCCTTTTTGCGACAAGATCCAGAGATTATCCTTGTGGGTGAGATCCGAGATCAGGAAACTGTGGAAATTGCGGTAAAAGCGGCTCTGACAGGCCACCTTTTGCTATCAACGCTTCATACCAATGATGCGGTTTCTACCATCACACGTTTGATGAATATGGGCGTCCCGCCTTTCATGATTGCGGCCGCCACGTCACTGATTATGGCCCAACGTCTTGGGCGACCCAATTGCCAAGATTGCTTGGCACCAGACCCGCAAGGCACGCCAGAAGCGTTAAAGAAAATTGGTTTCACAGAGGAAGAAATCCCAACCATTGAACCAAAAATCGGTGTTGGCTGCGATAAATGTGGGGGCGCAGGCTATAAGGGGCGTCGTGGCGTCTATGAAGTGATGCGCATTAACCCAGAGCTAGAAGAAGCAATTTTACGCCAAGCCTTGGCACCAGAATTGCTTGAGGCGGCTCGGGCAGATGGGTTTGAAACCATGCAAGATATCGCGCGCGGTTTTGTCAGAGATGGTATTTTTTCCATCGCTGAATATACCCGTATCTTGGTTTTATAAGGTAAGCATTGCCCATGGCCGAACAAGTCAAAAAATTCAAATATAAAGGAAAGAAAAAAGGCAAGAAGGTCAAAGGCGAAATTGAAGTACCTGGCCTTGTACAAGCCAAAAAAGCCTTACGCGAAGATGGCATCCGTGACGTGGTGTTAAAAGAGATTAAGCCAAAGCAGAAATCATCTCTTGATATCGAAATTACATGGGGGCCATTTGGCTCTATTCCCACCAAAGAAATTCTGGTCTTCACCAAAAAAATCTCGACCATGATGCGTGCTGGCTTGCCCATTGTTGAGGCAATGATTCTGGTATCAAGCCAGACGAAAAATGCCAATTTGAAACGCATCAATAATGATATGATTGACAGGCTAAATGGCGGGGCATCTTTGTCACAATCTTTCAGAGCCCATACGCGGTATTTTGATAATGTGTATCTGAATATGGTGGAAGCTGGCGAATTATCAGGCCGCCTTGATACCTTTTTGGATCGTCTGACAGAGATGTTAGAAAAGCAACAAACCATTAAAGCTGGCATCAAATCTGCGCTATTTTATCCCATTACGCTTGTTGTGATCACTGTGACCATTTCTTATTTCATGTTGACCAATGTGGTACCCACCTTCCAAGAAATGTTTGAAGGCCTTGGCGCCACCTTGCCAGCCCCCACCCAAGCCATTGTGGATGCGTCAAATTGGATTCAAAAAGGTGAAAATGTCGCGCGTGTGGTCTCGACCGTTTTTTTTGCCTTTCTGGTGAATAAATTCTTATCGAAATATGTGAAATTATTCCGCAAGATTAAATCGATTATTGCGCTAAAACTACCCTTGGTTGGGGACATCATCACAAAATCCACGGTGGCCCGAATGTCTTTGCTTCTTGCCAATCTTCTGGCAGCAGGTGTGACCATTGTCGAGGCATTAAAGGTGTGTTCTACCGTATCCACAAATGTGTTGTTTGTTGAGGCTATGGACCGTATTCAAGGCCGCATTGTATCAGGTGCGCCCCTATCACGTCTGTTTGCAGATGAAAAAGTCTTCCCCATTGCCTTATCACAATTGATGGCGGTGGGAGAACGCACAGGTAATATGGATGAAATGCTAGAATCCATTGCCAAATATTATGAAGAAGAATTCCAAGCGGTTGTGGATGGTCTTTCCACTGTGATTGAACCATTGATGATTGTGTTTGTGGGGGCGATGATCGGGGCCATGGTTGTGGCATTATATTTGCCGATTTTCTCAGCTGGCGATGCCTTTGCAAATTAAAGGTAGCGTGATGAAAAAGCTGATATCTGTCTTGCGACCATTCTTATTAATCAGCGCCCTGCCCTTGTTATTGGCCTTCGGCTTATTGCTTGATTTTGGGGGCCTTCGCACCGCAAGCCGTGATGCCTCGCTTGATATCTACACCCAATTGGCCCCATTTGATAAAGAGCCCGAACTGGCCAAGCAGATGGTCTTTGTGGATATTGATGAAGCGGCGTTGGCACGCTATGGCCAATGGCCTTGGCCGCGTCAATATATGGCGATTTTGTTGCAAAATATTGGCTTGCAAGATCCTGCAGTGATCGCATTTGATGTGCTGTTTTCTGAAGATGACAGGTTTAATGCCCCTGCGATCGAAGCGCTTGGCGGGCTGGAGACAGGCACCCTAACGGATGTCATACCTGACGGCGATGCCCTATTTGGGGAAATGCTCTCTTATACGCCATCCATTGTGGCATTCAGCCTAACCGCCGCCGAAGGGGCTAATATCCCCTATCTGCCAGCATCTGTGTCTGTTTTGGGGCAAAGTGATATCCCGTTAATGACGTCACAAAATCTGTTATCTCCTGTTGAAAAGCTACAACAAGCCCCAGGATCGGGCTTTGTGAGTTTGGCTCTTGAGAGAGACAGCATTGTACGCAATGTACCGCTGATTGCGCGCTTTGCCAGCGAAGGCGGGCCAAAAATTGTGCCATCTATCAGCCTTGAGATGTTGCGTGTTGCCCAAGGGGCGCGTGGTCATATCCTAAAAATCTCGCAAGATACGGGCACTGTGAATAACCAGTTGCGCACAGGGCGTGTGGTCGTCAATGCTGATGAATTTGGCAGATTGGCCCTGCATCATGGCTATAGCGAGCGTTTCACAGTGGTATCAGCAAGTGATGTGCTTGAAGATCGCGATTTGGCAAGCCGCCTATCAGGGGCATTTGTTTTGATCGGCGCATCTGCGGCAGGTTTGAAAGATATTCATTCCACCAATTTAGAAGCAGCCATCCCAGGCGGGTTAATTCACTTATCAGCTTTGCATCAGATGCTATCTGGCCATACCTTAAAATCATCTCAGCTCTTGGTGCTAGCAGAGATTGGCACTGCCTTTTTGCTGTCCTTACTTCTTGGGTATATGATTTTACATCTGCCAGTTCGGTTATCAGTCTTAGCTGTGATGACGACGCTTTTCATCACCGCTTATGTAGAATTTTTCTTATTCACAAATCACGCTTATTTAACAAATGCGATCATGATCATCAGCCAGATGGCAATCGCAAATGTGGCCTTATTATTATTCCGTGCTTTTCGCGAAGAAGCCAATAGACGCCAATTGCGCGGTGCGTTTGGGCAATATTTATCACCAACCATGGTGCGTGAAATTGAACAAAGCGGCCAGTCACCTGAATTGGGCGGTGTAACCACTGAAATTTCTGTGATGTTTATGGATGTCAGAGGCTTTACAACCTTATCAGAAACCTTGTCTGATCAGCCGCAAACATTGACGAAAATCATCAATATCATTTTGGATGAAGCAACCACTGTCATCATGGCACATGGCGGAACATTGGATAAATATATTGGTGATGCGATTATGGCATTTTGGAATGCCCCAATCGCGCAAGATGATCATGAAAGACGCGCGGTACAAGCTGCCATCGCGCTAGAAGCGCATCTGCCACATATCAATGCTATTTTAAAACCCCATTTGCCAGATGCCATCAAAACCCATGAAATTCGCATTGGTGTTGGCATCGCAACAGGCGAAGTCGTTGTTGGTAATTTTGGCTCAAAGGCCCGTTTATCTTATTCCGTGGTTGGAGATACGGTAAACCTTGCCGCACGCCTTGAACCTTTTGGCAAACAAACGGGCCTGCCACTTGCCTTTTCTAGCAAAACGGCCAAGGGAGCTGAGGAAGCAGATCTGATTGCCATTAACGCCATCCCAATCAGAGGCCGTGAAGAAGCTGAGATTGTCTATAGCCACCAGCCTTTGTCGGAAGAGGCACGCACCTGCCATGATGCGGTGGCAAAACTTGCCATAGACCGTCCCGATAACCACAAGGCAGATTACAAAAAATTGCGGGACATCTTAGAAAATCAAAAAGACTATCCTGCTAGCCTTTTGGCGTATTATGATGAACAATTCAGATAATTTGCATATCATATATAATTAATTTAATAATAATTCATATACTAAGACCTTAGGATGATATCATGCGTAAATTTTTGGCTATAATCGCGGTTTTCAGCTTTGTCTCAATGCCAGTGGCCTATGCACAAGATGCCCAAAATACGCAAGGTATAACCGAAGAAGAAGCGTTTGCCGCTGTCTTTGCAGATCCAGGCAACATTCTATTAAACTTCCAGCTTGCCTCTGTTCAGCTGAAAAATGGCAATTTGAAAGAAGCGGCTGGCACGTTAGAGCGTATATTAATCCTTTTGCCGTCAAATGCAGAGGCGCAATCTTTATTGGCCGCTGTGCAATTGCGACTTGGCAATAAGCCAGAATCAGAGCGTCTGTCACGCCTTATCCTAGCAAATGACAGCGCAACCAGCGCACAAAAGCAAGAAGCGACAGCCTTGATCGAAACCATTGAAGCAGAACGCAACGCCTATAATTTCACAGGCTTTGTCTCAATTGGGGGCGGTGTCGCAGATAACCCTGCTGGTGGGTCACGTGAAAACAAAGCAGAAGGTGGTGGCACATTCTCAAAACGTGCCAATGCCGAAGAATTTCAAACAGCCAATATTAATATCAATCTGAAGCGTCGTTTAATCTCACAATTGCCACAAGATGTGAATCTGTCATTGAATATGTCAACGCGCGATTACACCACTTATAACGCAGGTGATCTGAGCACCATTGGCCTAACAGCCTTATATAGCGATACCTTCCAATCTGGCTTATTGCGCACATCACTTGGCGCGAACCGCATTCACATTGATGATCGTCATTATATGAACAGCTATGATGGCCGCGTCACCTATTTGCGCAACCTACCAGCTGGTTTGAATGGCACAATTGGGGCAAGCATCACCCGTCAGGTTTTGAAAGAAGCTGCCGATGGGTCTGGTACAGATAAAACAGGCAATACCAAAGGCCTGACAGCAGGCATAGCCAAGGTAATCGGCCAAGGCCGCTTATCGCTTGATGCGCGCACATCAACAAGCCGCGCCACTTTGATGAAAAATGCCAAAAAATCAAATGGGGTCAGCCTGTCATATACCACACAGATATTCCGAGGGGTTACATCTGTCACACTGGATTATGCGACAGATAAATATCGTGATTTTGACACGCTTTACAGCTCAGTGAAAAAACGGTCTGACACCATTTCAACTATCAAAGCGAGCTATTTGGTTGGCCTAGAGACATTTGGGGCACCAAATGGCACAGAACCTTATGTGCAATTTGCTGGTAAATATTCGAGTGCCAAGTCAAATATTGCGAACTTCACCAAATATTCAGGTGAAGCGACTGTGACTGTCACAAAGCCGTTTTAAATAGAGCGCCTCTGTTTTTGAGGCTTCGCCTTTTGCGCTTTCTTGATTTGTTGCTTTACCAAGTGCAACGCGTCTTTGTGCGTTGACCCTTGTGGCATCTGGCTGTTGCCTGAAAACCGCATCTGGTAAATCGAAGCGGCCAAAGAGGCAGCCCTTTCATAGACATCTCGATCCCATGTTGCACATTTGGCCACATAGCTGGTTAGGCTGTCAGATGCCATGCGCGGGCCAATATGCGCTGTCAGCAGGCCTTCTAGCTGTCTTTCAATCGCAGGGCGTGATGATTTGCCAGACGCCGCAATCCGCAACACCCCGACAATCACAAAGATGATGGTAATGGCCAAACCAACACCTGCTAAAAGAAGCGCAAAATTATCTTCAGATTGGCCAGAACTGTCCCCATCTGCTGTTTCATCTGCGCCATAATTCATAATGGCCAATGTGACACGCAAATTAAGGGAGTCGATAAAGGCATAAGATTGGCTTAAGCGTGACAAGAAATCTGTTTTCTCTGGTTCAGGCGTCAAATATTGCCCAGCAATTTCCCCATCACCGACGCTGGCTAGCCCTTGGAAGCGCGCGCCTGTTAAAGGCATGACTGCTAAAGTGGGGTCAAGCCTTTGCCAGCTGCCATCTTGATAGCGCACCTCAACCCACGCATGCGCATCAGCTTGCCTTACCACCCAATAATCACCAAAGCTGTTCCATTCGCCGCCAAGATAGCCTGTCACCACATTGGCTTCGATACCAGCGGCACGCAAAATGGTAACCATGCTTGTGGCAAAATAGCTGCAAAAGCCAATCTTTTGATCAAAAAAGAAGACATCAAGCGCATCATCATCTGGCAGGTTGATTGTGGTATCATAAGCAAATTCAGTGGCAAATTGCCGTAATAAGGTGGCAACCAATGTGCGCTCATTATCAAATTGTTCTGCCAGCTCTCTGCCATAAATCTGCAAGCGGGGATTGGCCGTGCTTAATTGGGTTGCGCTTTCATAATCATAAGAATCAGTATCACCATGATGCGAGGTGATGCGCACTTGTCTTGTGTCACGCCCCTCACCCAAACGCGCTTCGCCAAAGCGGTTCAATACATAACCTTGTGTGCTTGCAATCGCAGATGAGGCTGGCCACCCCGCCATTGGGACATTATCCAAATCATGGGTATCTGTCACAATTTGATAAGAAACCAAGCTGGTATTATCGATGGCAAAATTATCATTCATAATGGATCTGTCATCCGCGCGTTGCCAAATCGCGCCAATTTGATTTGATAACACATGCACCCGCCAATAATCAGGGGCTTGCTGGCCAATTTCCGCAGGAATGGCACGAAAGGCCACCTCTTCACTTGCCAATAAATCACTCATCCCCCCAGGCGATAGCTCATCTGTCAGACCAATCGATTGGCTGGCAGTGGCAAAGCTTGGTATAAAGCCTGTGCTAAGACGTGGCACAAAGGTAAATAAAAAGACAATCACAGCAGCGGTCAAAACAGATCCTGCAAGAATGGGAATCCAACGCACCGAAATGGATGACAGACGAAATCCTGTTAAGGCCGTGGTGAACCATAACAGAAAGGATAATAACCACGCCACCAACCCGAGCAGGATGATGAATTGCGACTGGAAAATAAAAACAGAACCAGCCAAAAATATCGTAGGGCATAGACCAGCGGGTGAGGGTCTGTCTTGTTCTTGCATGCCGTCATCCAAACGCCATGTGAAGGGTAATAAAATCACCAACATTAAGATAAAGAAATCAGCTGATCTTACTGGCACAATTTGCGCGGCAATTGCGGTTAAAGCGGCAAGAATCGGGGCTTGCAACCACCATCTTTTAACAAAGGATAACGCCCAAGATGTGGCCCAAAATAACCACATAAATAGCCCAATTTCCAATGATAGGATTAAAATTAACGGGACCTGCCACAAAGCAAGACGGTGCATCACTGACAATGCGGATACCCGAAATGAAGGCAAAGCTGCTCTTGATACCATTATAAGCGATGCTCCTGATCAAGAGGCGCTTTCGGGCATAGTGCAAGCGCACGCAACGCCGCCATAATATCGTCATGGCTATAAATTTTTGGCACACCATCTGGCAATTGCATCTCAAAATTATAAGTAGCATCATGCGCCAATAACGCGCCACCACATAAAATTGACAAGGCCGCTTCATAGCCCCGATGGGCGACCATATCAAAATGCAGCCGCACCAAATCCTGGCCAGATGCAGCCCCTGTTTTATACAGCAATTTATCTTTGGCAGCATATTGTTTCCAGCTAATCCGTGATAACGGGATGCCAGGTTGCCAATTTTCTAAACTATCTGCGTTAAATTGCCCTGCCTCATCACTTTCGCTATCAGCGGCTAGAGATTGCCCAGTCAGG
>JBMHDH010000003.1:0-11100 GCA_049889495.1 Puniceispirillaceae bacterium (SeqCode)
TGGTCGCATGGGCCTTGGCTATTATTGTGATGAAAAAGGCCGCATTGTGACTGAAACTTCCATTATGCGTCATGATGAAGATCACTTCACATTAATCACCGCTGCTGTGGCACAATGGCATGATTTTGATTGGTTAAATGCAACATTGCCAGACGGCATCAGCTTGACAGATCATACAGATGAATTTGCGACTTTGATTATCTCTGGTCCAAAATCACGTGATTTGATGTCTGAAATTTGTGACGGTGATCTAAGCGCAGCTTGGTTGTCACATATGCCATGTCAGGTTGCTGGCCAAGATGCGGCGATTGCGCGTGTGAGCTTTGCTGGTGAATTGGGCTGGGAAGTTCATACCCCAATTGCCCAATTGCCTGCGATTTATGATGCGGTGCTTGGCGCTGGGGCAAAGCCATTTGGGATGTATGCGCTAAATTCAATGCGTATCGAAAAAGGCTATCGTGCATGGAAGCAAGATCTTTCAACAGATTACAATGCGGTTCAAGCTGGCCTATCGCGCTTTATTGATTTCAATAAAGGTGATTTTGTGGGTCGTGATGCCTTGTTGGCTGAAAAAGAAAAAGGGTCTGATAAGGTCTTTACCTTATTAACATTGGATGCTCATGATTATGATGCCCCCTATATGTCACCTGTTTTTGTGGGTGATGAAATTGTCGGCGAGATCACAAGCTGTGCAATGGGGTACCGTTCTGGCACTTTGGTGGCACTTGCGATGGTCAAAGCAGACCATGCCTCTGTTGGCAATGATGTGACAGTTGGTATTTTCGGGGAACGCGTTCCAGCGAAAATTCACGGTCAATCTGCGATTTGGGATCCAAAGAATGAAAGAGTCAGAGCATGAGCCAGTCAGACAATAAACAAACATTACCAAAACAAGCGCGTGTTGTAATTATCGGTGGTGGGGTCTCAGGTTGTTCTGTGGCCTACCATCTCACAAAGCTTGGTTGGAAGGATGTGGTGCTGTTGGAACGTCAACAGCTTACCTCTGGTACAACATGGCATGCGGCTGGCCTGATTGGCCAGTTGCGGTCATCAAAAAATGCCACAAGATTGGCCAAATATTCAGCTGATCTTTATATGAATCTTGAGGAAGAAACAGGTGTTGCAACTGGCATGCGCGCCACAGGGTCACTGACTGTCGCTTTGAGTGATGCGCGTATGGAAGAGATCACAAGACAGGCCGAAATGGCATCTGTTTTTGATGTTGAAGCTCGTCCGATCTCAGCAGAAGAAGCCAAAGATTTTTATCCTTATCTGAATATCGGCGATGTCAAAGGGGCGGTTTATTTGCCTGCTGATGGGCAATCTGATCCTGCCAATGTGGCGATGGCACTTGCCAAGGGCGCACGTATGCGTGGGGCCCAAATTGTCGAAGGCGTCAAGGTCGATGATGTCTTGATCGAAGATGATAAGGTGGTTGGCGTTGCGTGGTCACAAGGTGAGGAAAGCGGGCAAATCGCGTGTGATATGATCGTCAATTGCGGCGGTATGTGGGCACGTGATTTGGCAGTGAAATCCGGTGTCAGCTTGCCGCTTCAGGCTTGTGAGCATTTCTATATTGTCACAGAGCAAATCCCTGATATGCAGCGTTTGCCTGTGCTTCGTGTGCCTGAAGAATGCGCCTATTATAAAGAAGATGCTGGCAAGATTTTGCTTGGTGCGTTTGAACCAAAGGCAAAACCTTGGGCTGTTGATGGCATTCCAGAAGATTTCTGTTTTGACCAATTGCCAGAAGATTTTGATCATTTTGAACCGATCTTGGCAGCGGCGGTTGAAAGAATGCCTGTGTTGGAGACAGCGGGTATTCATACCTTCTTTAACGGGCCAGAAAGCTTTACGCCTGATGATAAACATTATTTGGGTCAAGCCCCTGGTGTGGAAGGCTATTGGGTGGCTGCTGGTTATAATTCCATTGGGATTGTGTCATCTGGCGGCGCTGGCATGGCATTGGCTGAATGGATGGATAAAGGCCAGCCGCCTTATGATCTGTGGGAATATGATATTCGCCGTGTTCAACCTTTCCAGCGTAACAAATCCTATTTGAAAGAGCGTGTTTCTGAGACATTGGGCCTGCTTTATGCAGATCATTTCCCTTATCGCCAATATGAGACATCACGCGGGGTGCGTCGCTCGCCTTTGCATACACAGCTTTTGGCGCAAGGGGCAGTGATGAGCGAAGCAGCGGGATGGGAACGTCCTGGCTGGTTTGCCAATGAAGGCCAAGAACGTGAATATCGCTATAGCTGGGGTCCGCAGAATTGGTTTGACAATGCAAAGGCAGAACATCTGGCCATTCGCAATAATGTTGGTCTGATTGATTTATCATCTTTTGGCAAGGTCAAGGTCATGGGCGCTGATGCGTTATCATTTTTAAACCGCGTTTGTGCCAATCAGATGGATGTTAAGACAGGACGTCTGGTTTATACGCAAATGCTGAATCATCAAGGCGGTATTGAATGTGATTTGACTGTGGCGCGTCTGGATGACAGTGAATTTATGCTGACATTGCCAGCGGCAACCGTTCAGCGTGATATGGATTGGCTGCGTCGTCATGTGAATGATGGTGAACATGTGGCAATCATCGATATGACAGCGGCTGAAGCTGTGATTGCAGTGATGGGTCCAAAATCGCGTGATTTGCTAAATGAAGCTTGTCGTCATGATTTTTCAAATGAGGCTTTCCCATTTGGTGATGTTCAAGATATTGAAGTTGGCATGGGTCTGGCGCGTGCGCATCGCGTCTCTTATGTGGGTGAATTGGGCTGGGAGCTTTATTGTTCAGCAGATCAAGCCGCGCATATTTATGAGCATATCTGTGCGGTTGGTGCGGGTTTTGATGCCAAGCCAGTTGGCATGCATGTGCTTGATGGATGCCGCATGGAAAAAGGCTTCCGCCATTTTGGCCATGATATTTCAGAAGAAGATCATGTGGTTGATGCTGGTCTTGGTTTCGCTGTGGCAAAAGATAAAACCGATTTCATCGGCTATCAAGCGGTGCAAGATCGCAAAGCCACAGGGCCAAAAGCACGCTTGATTCAGTTCCTAGCAGATGATCCGTCTGTGATGTTCTATCATAATGAGCCGATTTACCGTGATGGTAAGATGGCTGGTTATCTGACATCTGGCAATTATGGCCATTATTTGGGTGGGTCTGTTGGCATGGGCTATATTGATTGTGAAGGTGAAGCGCCAGCTGATATTTTGGCATCACGCTTCGAAATCTTGGCCAATGGGACAATGGCAACGGTCAAAGCAAGCCTCAAGCCGCTTTATGACCCGACCCATGAAAAGATGAGAGCTTAAATAAGGGCGTTCTGGCCTGTTATAGAAATGTGAGGCATAAGGCTTTATCCAAACGAGAAAAAGCCTTATGCTTGCGCATGTTATGTTTGCGTTTGGTAAGCGTAGCAAGGGATTTAATGTTTGATCACGCTAGGATAAAGGCAAAATATTTCAACAAACAACGACAGATGAGATAGATTTATTTCGCTTATTTGAGACGTTATGGGGCGGTAAATGGCAAATCATTATCATAACAGCCTTGTCATTGTGTGTTGGCTTTGCCTTTGTGACGCTGTCTGAAAAAGAATTTCAGTCACGCATTCGCCTTTCTGTATTAGCGATAGCCCCTGGTCAAACAGAATCAGGGGTTTTGATGCATTATCGCAACGCTATTTCAAATGAAGCCACTTATGAGGCTTATTTGGCCAGTGGTGATGCAAAGCATTTGACCAAAGATGATTTTGAAACAACCGAGGAAATTTAAGGGTTTCGTTATCAAAAAGATGATAAAGACATCTTATTCTCAATGACAAATCAGACGATTTATATCCGTTCAGGAGATCAAAATAAAATCGCTGACTTATACAGTTATTTTATGCATGTGGCCGCTGATGAAACAGCCAAACAGCTAAAGAAGGCGAAAGAACAATTAGCAATCTTGAGCGTGCTTAGGGAGCGTGATACAAATGATCTTAGCCGTTTATTGGATGAAGAGATAAACTTGCAGCAATTCATTTCTATGTTTGAAGGTGGTCAATCACAACTATCCTTGTCAGCACCTACCTTCCCTGATCAAATAGCGCCGCGCACTTTTTTGGTGCTTGTGATATCCGTCTTGATTGGTGGATTTGTGTCTGTCATGTTGGTGCTTCTTCGTTCTGCCATTCAAAACAGACGAAGCATGATGTCATCCTAAGTCAGTTCTTTTCATGCAGCATCTGTTAAATCATATAAAAGAGCCGCTTGTTTGTTCGGCATGTTTGGATGAATTTGCGGCTGGTCAGACAGATAAAGCAACTATCCGCGATTATGTCAGCCTAGATGTCGGTTTTACAGACACAGGTCTGCAGATTTGGTGCAGACGTCATGATCGTAATATCTGTGTTCTTGATTTTGACGGTTATCAGCCAACAGCAGATTTTCGGGCATTAATCAAAAAATAAGCCGCCAAAAAAGGCAGATGGCTGATTTCATCTTGCATTTTATCAGCCTTCACAACAAACTTGCGACATGACTGATACAAATATCCTTATGAAGCGTTGGTTCCAAGATAACCCAGATATCACGCAAATTATCGTTGGTATTTTTGATTATAACGGGGTCTTGCGTGCCAAAAGAGTGCCTGTGAATAAGCTTGATGGCTTATTATCATCTGGCATGAAAATGCCGCTATCGATCCAAGTGCTTGATATTTTCGGTGAGGATATCGCTGATAGTGATCTGGTGTTTGCCTCTGGCGATCAAGATTCCACCGCGCGCCCCACAGGCCGCCTGCCGATCCGTCTGTCACATTTGGGTGAACCAACAGCGTTATTGATCATGTCATTTCAGGCAGATACGCCGCAAGATGCGATCATCAGCCCTCATGAAATGCTTGGAAATTTGGCTGAAATGCAGGCATCGCAGAATGAACCTTTGTTATTGTGCGGTGTTGAGATGGAATTCACCTTGCTTTGCCCAGATCAGCCGCGCCCTGCATTAAGTCTTGCCACAGGTGAGAAAGCCACAGGCGGGCAAATTCTATCCGCTTTGCATTTGGATGATTATGATGGGTTATTCACTGCGATTTCGGCTTTTTGTGACAGCCAATCCATTGCGATTGATACCATCACCTCTGAAGCAGGAGAGGGGCAATTTGAAGTCACTTTTCAGCCAAAATCACATTTATGTGAATTGGCAGAAGATATTTTAATCTTCAAATATATCGTCAAATCATTGGCAAAATCATTTGGCATAAAGGCAAGCTTTATGGCCAAACCGATCGAAGGTCAGCCTGGTAATGGCATGCATATTCATGCCAGCCTGATTGATCGTAAAAATGGCAAAAATCTATTTGATGAAGAAGAATATGGCAATAGGGGCAAAATGCGCTTGCAACAGGCCATAAGCGGGCTGTTATCATCTATGAAAGACGCCAGCTTATTCTTGGCGCCGATGATGAATAGCTATCGCCGTCTGGTGGCATCATCACATGCGCCAGTGAATATTTGTTGGGGAGAGGATAATCGCACAGCCGCCATTCGTGTGCCAGCCAGTGGACCACAAGCAAGACGTCTTGAAATGCGTGTGGCAGGCGCAGATGCCAATCCGTATTTTATATTGGCTTGGCTTTGTGGTGCGATGCATCATGGCATGTCAGATCAGATGGCACCTGTGCCACCTGTGGTTGGCAATGCGTATGAGCAGCCATTTGAACAATTGGCTGGCACCATGGCAGAGGCGCTTGATTTGGCAGGCGCATCACCGTTGCTTTCATCGCTGATTGGGGCTGATATTTTGCGTTATTATGTGGCGACCAAAACCCAAGATTATGACCGTTTTTCAGCACATATTCCGCCACTAGAATTTTCGATTTTATCGGAGCAATTATAATGACAGATCATGATAATAATTTGCCAGATGTAAAAGGTGATCAGGCATGGCGGTCGTCAGATCCCAAAGCACGGTTTTTTGAGCCAACCTATTCAGGGGCGATGTCGTTTTTGCGCCGCCCTTATACAGATGATTTCACCGCCGCTGATGTTGCGGTTACAGGTGTGCCTTATGATGGGGCTGTAACCTATCGGCCAGGGTGTCGATTGGGACCACGCGCCATCAGGGCGGCGTCTGTGCAATTAGCAGAGCTAGATGCGTTTCCCTTTGGCTTTGCGCTGTCAGATCATCTGGCGGTTGTGGATGCGGGTGATGTGGTGCTAAACCCGCACGATCCTATGACGATTTTTGATGCGATTTATAACCATGCCAAATCAATCATCGCAACAGACACCAAATTATTAAGCTTTGGTGGGGATCATTTTGTCGCTTATCCCTTGATAAAAGCGCATGCCGAAAAATACGGACCGATCGCACTTTTGCAATTTGATGCGCATTCAGACACATGGGACAGCCTAGGCCCGCTTGATCATGGCACCATGTTTTATGAAGCGGTGAAGGATGGTCTGATTGATGTGGATGCGTCCATGCAAATTGGCCTTCGCACCCATAATGAACGTGATGTTGGTATGAAGGTGGTAACAGGCCCTGAAGTGCATAAGATGGGCATTCAGGCGGTAAGTGATGCGATCCTGTCTCGCATTGGGGATAAGCCTTGTTATGTCAGTTTTGATATTGATGTGCTTGACCCTGCCTTTGCCCCTGGTACGGGCACCCCTGTGGCAGGGGGGCTTGCCACTTGGCAAGCGCTAGAATTGATCCGCGCTCTGACACCGCTCAATCTGATTGGGATGGATTTGGTGGAAGTCTCACCACCCTTTGATCATGGCGAGATCACAGCATTGGCCGCAGCAACCATCGCCCATGACTGGCTATGTGTGCTGGCCAAACAAAAACAGATCGGCTGATTAATATCCATTTTATAGGTTAAATTTTGAGCCTGTCTCGTAATTTGTAATAGGCCATGCCAAGGGCCAAAATCGGTGTGCGCAAAGGCCCGCCTGGGAAGGTGATGTGACCAATGCGGCTAACGGTATCAAAGGCTGTGCTATCGCCTATGATGTCATCCGCTAGGATTTTGCCAGCCATACCTGTAAGCGCCACGCCGTGTCCTGAAAAGCCCTGAACAAAGCGGCAACGCGCTGATAATTTGCCAAATTGGGGAATGCGGCTGACGGTGATGCCAATGCGCCCTGACCAGATGGTCTCGATATCTGTATCCGCCAATTCAGGAAAAACAGATGTCATGCGGCCTTTTAAATCGCGGCCGATAATCGCAGGGTTATCTGGGATCATATAGCTGGCTCTGCCGCCAAAAATCATGCGGTTTTGTTTGTCGATACGGTAATAATTTAATGCCGCGTTGCAATCTGAGGCGGCGGTTCTGCTTGGCATTAGGCTGTTTGCCAAATTGTCAGATAGCGGTTTTGTGGCCAATACAGATGAGGTGACTTGTGCCAGCTTTTTTCCCATCTTTTTTGGTAATAATTGGCCCATATAGGCATTGCCGCAAATCAACAGCTCTCTGCCTTGAAAGATCTTGCCTGTTTTGGTCGTTAGCGTTGCGGCCTCTGGGGCAATTTTTGTCACAATTTGATTTTGATGAATATCTGCGCCAGCCGTCTGTGCGGCCTGTGCCAAACCTTGCAGATATTTTAACGGCTGAATATGGCCAGCATTGGTATCATAAACGCCGCTGATATAGGCATTTGTGCCGATATGTTGTTGGATATCATTATGTCCGCCAAGATAGCTTAGCCCGCCAATGCCGCGTTTATCATAGCTTTCCATCATCTCCTGTAATTCACGGTCATGGGTTTTATGATAAGCGGCATGGACATAGCCAAGCGTCAAATCGCAATCAATGTTATGTTTTTTTATGCGTGATAACGCTAGCTTTACGGTATCCATGCCAATTTGCCATGCCAAATCCGCATCTTCGCCAGATAGATGTTTTTCAATGTGATGAAAGCTGCCTGGCCAATCTGGCAAAAGATGACCGCCATTTCGCCCTGATCCCCCATTGCCAATCTGATGCCCCTCAATGACCGCTACATCAAGGCCAGCTTGCGCCAGCTCAAGTGCCGCTGAAATGCCAGTAAACCCACCGCCCAAGATCACGGCATCATAAAGATGGCCATCGGCGTTCTTTGGTGAAAATGTTAAAGATGACAGGTCTTTTTGATAGGCTGATAAAGGGCTTTTTGTAATCATGTGGCAGTATTTTTGTCTGTGGTAAGATGATATGCTGAAATCAGATATGTGTTTTTTAGTTTTATGTTATACCATAAGATGCCGCAACGCATAACAAGATGATATGCTGGTTAACAGATTCAGATATGATCGAAAAATAGGTGAAGCTATGGATTTGAATTTCACAACGCAGGAATGGCAGACAAAAGAAGCTGCCCATCACATGCCGCCTTTTACAGATTATAAGGCATTACAGGCACAAGGCACCCGCATGATCACCCATGCAGATGGTCATTATATTTATGATTCAGAAGGTCATAAAATTCTAGATGGCATGGCGGGCTTATGGTGTGTGAATGTTGGTTATGGCAGAAAAGAGCTGGTTGAAGCTGCAACAAAGCAAATGCAGAGCTTGCCTTATTATAACGCGTTTTTCAAAACCTCTCATCCTGCTGTGGCTGCCTTGTCAGAAAAATTGGCCAAGATTACACCAGACGGGTTAAATCGTGTTTTTTATGCCAATTCTGGGTCTGAAGCCAATGACACCATCATTCGGATGGTACGCCATTTTTGGGCCTTAGAAGGCAAGCCCCAAAAACGTGTGATTATTGGCCGTGATTATGGCTATCATGGGTCAACAATTTTGGCAGCTTCGATGGGCGGCATGTCTGGCATGCATCAACAGGCCGCAAGTGAGGCTGATTTTATTCATATTAAGCCGCCTTATGGATTTTTATATCAAGGCAATCAATCAGAAGAGATGTTTGCCAAAACGGCGGCTGGCTGGCTAGAAGATGCCATCATTGAGATGGGGGCAGATAACATTGCAGCCTTTATCGCAGAACCAATCCAGGGGGCTGGCGGGGTTATCATTCCACCAAAAGGGTATTTTGACCATATTCAAGAGATTTGCCGCAAATATGATATTTTATTTATCGCAGATGAAGTGATCACTGGTTTTGGCCGCACGGGAAAATGGTTTGCCTCCGAGGTCATGGGGTTAAGGCCTGACATGATGACTTTGGCCAAAGGGCTTACGTCTGGTTATGTGCCAATGTCAGCTGTGATGGTTGGTGACAGGGTCGCCAATAGCCTGATCGAAAAAGGCGGTGAATTTTATCATGGCTTTACCTATTCTGGTCATCCTGTTGCCGCAGCGGTTGCCTTGGCTAATTTGGAATTGATTGAAACAGAAGGCATGATTTCACAAGTGCGAGATGAAACAGGCCCTTATTTAGCCGAAGCCTTTCAAACATTGGCGGATAAGCCTTTGGTTGGTGAGGTGCGCACCTTTGGGCTATTGGCTTGTGTTGAGCTGGTTGCTGATAAAAATGGCCCTGTGTTATTTGACCCTATGGGAGAGACAGCTGAACGTGTGCGTGACCATGCGATTGCAGGCGGGCTGATGGTGCGCGCAGTCAGAGATGGGATGATCTTATCGCCGCCTCTTAGCTTCACTAAAAAAGACATTGATGAAGTTGTGCAAAAACTAGGCGCGGCCCTTGATATCACAGCATCAGAATTAGGGCTTTCATAAAAGGACTGGCTAAGACGATGAGTGATGAATTAATCCAATGGCTAAATGATAACAAGGTCACTGAGGTGGAATGCTTGATCAGTGATATGGCTGGTATTCCGCGTGGCAAAATCTTGCCAGTGGCAAAATATATCAAAGGTCTTGAGGGCGGCGGGCCACGTTTGCCTGAATATGTATTTGGTCAAACGGTGATGGGCGATTATGAAGATTCAGAAGTGCTTCATGCGCGTGTTGGTGATGTGATCTTGCAAGCTGATAAAAACGCTGCTTATTTGGTGCCATGGTACAAGGAGCCAACGGCGCAAATCATTCATGATGCCTATTATCCTGATGGTCGTTTGGTTGATGTGGCATCACGGTCTGTTTTGAAAAATGTGTTAAAGCTGTTTCATGAAAAAGGTCTGGAGCCTGTGATCGCGCCAGAATTGGAATTTTTCCTTGTGGCGCAAAATGCAGATCCTGATTATCCATTGCAAACGCCGCCAGGGCGATCAGGGCGCGCTGAAAAAGCCAAACAAGCCTATGGCATTGATGCGGTTAATGATTTTGATCCGTTTTTCGAAGAGGTGTATGACCATTCAGATGCGATGGGGCTTGATATCGACACGCTGACCCATGAAGGGGGCGCAGCGCAAATGGAAATCAATTTTAATCATGGTGATGCGCTGACATTGGCTGATCAGGCGTTTTTATTCAAACGCACGGTTCGTCAAACCGCCTTGAATCACGGCATTCATGCCACCTTTATGGCAAAGCCTATGCAATATCAACCTGGCTCATCGATGCATTTGCATTGTTCAGTGCTTGATAAAAAAACAGGGCAAAATATCTTTGCAGGGCCCGATGGTGATGAAGCAGCGCCATTTTTCCATGCCATTGGTGGTTTGCAATCTTATTTGCCAGGGGGCATGGCTTTAATGGCGCCTTTTGTGAATTCTTATCGCCGCTTATCATTGACTTATGATGCGCCGCGCAATGTGGCATGGGGGTATGATAATCGCACGGTTGGTTTGCGTGTGCCAATGGGAACGTCAAATTCAAAGCGTGTGGAAAATCGTATTCCAGGGGCAGATGCCAATCCGTATCTTGCCATCGCGGTGACTTTGGCGGCGATTTGGCTCGGTCTAGAGGAACAAAAATCAGCGTCAAAGCCAGTGTCAAAAGAGCAAGATAAATTATTCACACTGCCACGAAACCTAGATGCTGCGCTTGATAAATTGGAAAAAGCAAAACCACTTCAAGATGTGCTTGGATCACGATTCGTGGCGTTATTTGGCGAGGTTAAACGCGCTGAAGCTGAAGCCTTTTTGGATGTGATCAGCCCGTGGGAACGCGAATATCTTCTTTTGAATGTGTGATCCTTATTCTTTGCCACGCATATGATACAACCCATCAATGCGCGAACGATATAATTCAGC
>JBMHDH010000004.1:0-3858 GCA_049889495.1 Puniceispirillaceae bacterium (SeqCode)
TCTCCGCTGGTATAACACCCAGTATAACAAATGTGCCTGTTGACACTATCCAGTGATTGTCTAACCTATTGATATTGCTCAAGGGTGACTTGAGTTGACGCAGGGCATAGGTAATCTTTCCGCCCCCGGGCACCACTTTTCTTACTCACATCCATATTTTGATCAATAAAGATAAGCCTTTTATTGTGCCAGCAATATCGAGTTTAAATCTTGATGGCTCATTATTTGCGCTTTGGTAGATATTTTCCAAGCGATAAGAAAGGTGCTAGATACAGCGTCAATAGAGAATGGCTTGACGACTCTGTGCCAGACCCTAGGCCAAATTTGAGAGGTTTGTCAGTTGAATGATGAAAGGTGCCACAAATCCAGTCCCAAAGGGAAAGTGCAACACCAAAATTTTTATCAAAATGCTTTGGGTTATCTGAATGATGTAATTGATGTTGAGCTGGCGACATTAGGAAGATTTCAACTGCTTTTGGATAACGAATTGCGATATGAGAATGCCGCAAATTTGACCCAAGGCCGTGAAATAGAACAACAAACATATTCACGCCATAAATCGTTACCAGACCAATTTCATTACCAAATAGGAATACAAATAGTGCGATTGTTGTCCCCTGTACAATCGCGCTTCTTAAACCAAATATGATCCCTTCAACGGGGTGCGTTCTCGTCACGGTCAGTGGTGTTAGATGCTCAGCGCTATGATGGAATTTGTGAAACTCCCATAAAGCTGGGATTTTATGGAGCGCTAAATGAGTGATAAAGCGCGCAAAATCATCAAATAAGAAAAAGACAAGCGTAAATGAGCTAGCTGCAAGCCAATAGGGGGCTGATGCAAACACATTCACATGCAAGATGGTTTGGCTATGAAGCCAATGGAATAATATTGTGGCTATAGCAATTTGGGTTATCAAAACAGGTTGCAGGAAGAAAAAGAAAATACGATTGATTATAAAACAAATTGCATCGATGCGGCTGGATTTACTAAGCCAAATCTGCGGAGCAATGATCTCGCGAACGCTTTGGCCTGCTGTTTGCTTCTTCACAAATAACAGCCACAAAAAAGCGATGAATAACGCACTCATGACATAACCGAAAAATAACCGTTTTTTCGGGTCAGTAAATTGTCCTAAAATATCTTGCGTTAAAAACTCACTCAACATTTCTTTAGTAACCTAATAAGAGAGGTGTGAGAAATCGGCAGGACTCCTCACACCTCTATTTTAGCGCTAGTCGTTTTCGGCACTATTGGCCAGTCCAAGGGCTTCAGCCAGATTGGAAATGCCAGCTAGTTTGTCATTGTTTTTGGCAACAACGCCAAACTCTTCTGACATCAGATTCTGCACCTTCAACATCTTTACCATATACTCATCCACAGAGGCAGGCGCCAACTGATAGGCACCAGTTGCATCAAGACCGCTGACTTGCGTGCCATTCATTAAGACAGGGCCAAAGCCAATTAACTCATCTAACTCAGCACCGATTGAGCCAAGAGAGAATTTGCCTGTATGAAGTGAAAGAGCAAAACCTTTTAACTCACCCCAATGCTTAACATAAGCACGGTAAGCTTTGGCATCACCAGAATTAGCTTTCAGCTTTTCAATATCAGCATAGACTGAACCCGCATATTTGAAGACAGCTTCTGCAATGACACGTTCCCAGTTTGAGCAGATTGTGCGTGCATGTGCTTGCAAGTCAGAGCGTTCAGCATCCCTCAAAGCCTCACCATCAGCATTGGCGATGATGACTCTGCCATCAATGAAGGCTTGTGTGATTGTGTTGTAATAATTTGTTTGCCCACCTTTATCAAAAGCTGATGCATAATAGGCATGCGCATAGTTCATCTCAGATTTTAGATTTACGATCCCATCGCCATTAATATCTGCTGCTGACATATCTTTCTTTTTGGCAATGTCATAATTCTGGCGCGGCGATAATGTGGCACCATGCGCCGCCGCACCCCAATAACCAAAGCCTTCATCCCAAGAATGCTCTTTACCTGTGTAATAAGCGCCATCTTTATAAGGCTTATTATTTGGCTTATTGTCAGCTGCTAGTTTTTCATCCAAATAATTATCGCAAGCTTGGTGATAGAACACAGCACCCATGGTGAATTTTGAGACAAGCTGTGCATAATCATAGCCATGCGCTGCGTCATAGCCTTTTTCAACTTGTGATGCTTTTACAATCATATTTTCCAGCACAGCTTTTCCAGACATATTACCAGGCCAGCCAGCAATGTTGCCTTTGAACGCTTTGCCAGACAGATTTGTCTTCGACACATCATTGATGTTTGTTACATCAACTTTAAACGAATCGGATGATTTCGGGTCAAGAAGCTGAAGCTCGTTTTCTGATCCATTGAAATAAGCGTTCATCTCGTCAAGAGACGCACCGTTACCAATGGCCTTCTTCAAGCTATTATGAAGGAGCTGGCGACCCACCTGCCCTGAATAAGATACAGAGTTTGTCTTATCACCTACATAATCTTTCAATGTTATTGGATAAGGGCCATAAATATCGCCGGCTACTGCCTGTGACGATAAAACTGAAACAGAGGCCATAAGGCCAATTAGCGAATATTTCATTTCCACCTACTTTTGAGAATGATTATCAATGTCAATAAAAAAAGACTAAATTGGTCTATATTTAAAATATTGACGATAATCGGCACTGTAATCGGCGTTTTGAAGGTCTTTGAAGTTATCTGTCACATTAATAATCTTTCCGCCCCCGGGCACCACTTTTTCTGATATAATATCTCAATATTGCAAAACGCAGGATACCTTCACGCATGAGGTGATGTTTGTCTTATTATGATTATGCTTTCGAGGGGGCGATTGAAAAGCTTGCGATAGGCAATGGCCGCAAGGTGCTTTATTATAATGTACTCCTCTTGCCTGAAGAGCTGATAAAAACCCTGCCATTCAAGGAATTCCCAAAATTACGCATCATTGGAGAGGTTGCAGACCATCCTATCAGAGGTGCGTGGAACCCTGTCGCAGATGGCAGAAAATATTTTATTTTATCGCAACGATTTCTAGATAATGCTGATTTGGGCATCGGCGATATGGTTGAAATGCGGTTCAATATTGATGACCAAGATTATGTTGATATCCCTATTGAATTGGAAACTGAATTATCGACCAATAGCGCCCTCGCACAGAAATGGCAGGCGCTGACCTCCGGCAAGAAACGCTTTTACTGCTATCAAATTGACTCAGCAAAGCAGCAAGCTACGAGGCAAAACCGATTGCAAAAAGTAATGACAGAGCTTCGAGGATAGCAATCTCAGCTTTAAGTAAAATGCATTCTTACATATTTTTGAGTTTTTGCCCCTTGCTGCAAGCAAGCGCAATCTCATCACATCTTTTTTGTCTTGTCTCTTGCCTCTTAGCTGATGCCAGCCACCGCAGGATATTGCGTTGATATGATGGCGCGCTATTCTGCCACCATTTAGTGCCTTGATGATTATTGAGCGCTTGGGATAAATCATCTGGGCAAAAAAGCTCATCAACATCCTGATTGGCAAGCCACGTACCATTTTGCTTGGCGGCCTCTATCATGGCGAGGCCGCTTTCGTGCAGTAAGCCATTTGCTTGCAGTCTTTCAACTCTGTCACGATAGCTCTTGGTCCATTTTTGTTGCTTTCTTTTGCAAATTAATTGCATGGTGCGCCCCTCATCTAGGGCAAATCGTCGACCATCTATCCAACCATAAGCCAGAAGAGCATCTAATACCTCATCGCGGCTGACATATTTTTCTATTTCTGATTTTTTCCAAGTCACCAACAGATAAGACTCATCAGATTGATGATTATCAGACAACCAATCTATCAAAGCAGTGCTGCTTTCT
>JBMHDH010000005.1:0-18904 GCA_049889495.1 Puniceispirillaceae bacterium (SeqCode)
TAGATGATGAAGATGAAATTGCCAAAATCGAAGCCACCATTCTGTCTTTGGAAGAGGAAATTGCACAGCTTGAAACGGGCATTCCTGCAGAGTGGGACGCCGCATCTGATGCTTATCAAGGCCAGTTAAAGACCCTAGCCAAGGCGCAGCGGAAATATCGTAAGGCCCTTGATAATGGGTATCAGCCTGTGCGCGATCTTGCCATTGATTTAGAAGCGGCAGCAGACTTAGAAGCCTTTGCACCGCGCCTTGAAGCGTTATTGGCGACGCTAGAATCGCAAAGCAATGAAGAGGCTGCGGCAACCATCAAGGCCTTTGAACCAGAAATGAAAGCTGTTGCTGGCATCAATCCTGTGAAATCATTGTTGAGCAAGTCACGTCGTGAATTGGCCAAAAAGAGTAAGGCTGATAAGGGGCGTGAACGCCTAAATGATGTGATGCCATTAATGCAAGAGGAAATCACCTGGCGCAAACAAGCAACACAGAGCTTGATGGCAGGTTTGCTGGCTTATCAGACAGCGACAGCAGGCACGATTGGGCTTCGCTCTCAGTCGCGTCTACCAGATGAAATCGTACCACGCATTTCATCATGTAAAGCTCTTCACAGAGATATCTCGCTTCGCTTCTAGCGGTGCGCCCATGATATCGTGATCTATGATATCGTGATCTATTTTGGGGCTGCGTTTTTTCTGCCTTGCAGGCCAAAGCGTAGCCCCAATACAACCAACACAAATCCCACAAAATGATAGAGATATAATGCTTCCCCTAAAAGCGGCACAGCCAAACCTGCGGCTGCGATAGGAAGCCAGTAAAAAAATACGCCTGCGCGATTTGGCCCTAAGGTGGCGACAGCTGAGGTAAAAAATTTATACGCCAAAAACGCAGGACCAATAACGATATAGGTAATAGCAAGCATAGACCCTGTTGTGAGCTGCATGCGTGCCCCATTCATATATTCATATGATTGGAGTGGAAATAATTCCGCAGCGCCAATCACAAAAAGCACGAATAAATAAGACCATTGATTAATCTTTGGGGCCGCGCGTAAAGAGACCGAAAATATGCCATAGGTTAAAATGGCCAAAACCATATAGAAATCACCAATATTGACACTTAAATCAAGCAATCTTGTCATATCACCTTGGGCGATCACAACCACCACGCCAAATGTGGAAAGCCCCATGCCAAAGGATTGCAACCAGCTGGTTGAAGAGCGGTAAACAAGACGATCTAGGATGGCAACCAAGACAGGCATGGCGGTTTGAATCAACCCCACATTGGTGGCGGTTGTGTGATGCAAGGCGGCATATTGCAATGTGTTGTAGCACCCGATCCCAAATGTTGCGATAAAGAGCAAAGTCCATTTATGCGCCCAAATAACAGGCCAATCTTGGCGCAATGGCGGACGCATGATGACCAACACCAACAAGCCTGCTAAGACCCAACGCCAAAAGGCCAATTGAAAGGCTGGCAATTCTTCATAGAACATGCGCCCAACAATGGCATTGCCTGCCCATAAGGTCATGGTCGCAAATAAATAAAACAGGGCGGTACGTTCTGAAACTTGCATGATGCCCTTTCTTTTTCTTGCAACAAGATCATCATAAATAGAAATGCTGTAGGTAACATAAGCCATGATTAGACAAAAGCCAGCACAGACTTTCGAGAAATTAAGGCGATATTGTAAAAAACATCACATCTGAATATTGACAGATCAGCCTTGAGACAGCCACCATGTGGCACAACACAATTGGGGAAAAGTAGGGGTTTGATTTACCAATGCAACGCTATGATTATATTATTGTTGGTGCTGGCTCTGCTGGTTGTGTCATCGCAAATCGGCTGTCAGCCAATCAAAATGTGCGTGTTTTATTGCTTGAAGCTGGTGGCAAAGACAACAACCCTTGGATTCATATCCCTGTTGGCTATTTCAAGACATTACATAATCCCAAAACAGATTGGTGTTACAAAACCGAAGAAGAGCCTGAGCTGGAAGGCCGTAAATTAGATTGGCCAAGAGGCAAAGGCCTTGGCGGGTCATCTTCCATTAATGGTTTGCTTTATGTGCGTGGTCAAAAAGAAGATTATGACCAATGGGCACAAGCGGGAAATACAGGCTGGTCCTATGACGATGTGTTGCCACTTTTCAAACGGTCTGAGAGTTATGAGCTAGGCGCGGATGACACCCATGGCGCAGATGGTGGTTTGGCTGTCTCCAAAATTCGTGCCAAAAGTAAAATTTCCGAAGCCTTTATTGGCGCCGCCACTGAAATGGGTGTCCCTTATACAGATGATTATAATGGCGTTGATCAAGAAGGTGTCTCTTATTTTGACCAAACAGCCCGCAAAGGATTGCGTTGTTCTTCTGCCAAAGCCTTTTTGAGGCCAGCACGTCATCGGCCAAATCTGGATATCATCACCCACGCCCATACCACCTCACTTGCCTTTTCAGATGATGATGACAAGCAAGTCATAGGGGTTCATTTCGACCAAAAAAATGTAAAGCGCACCGCTTTGTTAAAGGAAGGCGGCGAAGTGATTTTATCTGCTGGTGCGATTGGCAGCCCGCAAATACTGGAATTATCAGGCATTGGGCAACCAGATATCTTAGCCAAAGCTGGCGTCACATTACGCCATGAACTCCAAGGGGTCGGCGAAGATTTACAAGATCATTTGCAAATCAGGCTTGTGTTTGAAACCAACGTGCCAACGCTAAATGACA
The DNA here is from genome assembly GCA_049889495.1 of Puniceispirillaceae bacterium (SeqCode). GTDB lineage: Bacteria > Pseudomonadota > Alphaproteobacteria > Puniceispirillales > Puniceispirillaceae > UBA685. Next base: position 2,723 of record JBMHDH010000005.1, read on the forward strand.
TGATTAATTCAATCACTGGCAAATTATCGATTGGCTTGCAATATGCTTTATTCAGAGGCGGCCCGATGAGCCTTGGTGCTTCGCAAGTGGCAATTTTTGCCAAATCAATGACAGGGCTTGATACCCCAGATATTCAATTCCATTTCCAGCCCCTTAGCGCGGATAAGCCTGGCATTGTGATGCATCCTTTTTCTGGTTTTACATCATCAGTTTGTCAATTGCGCCCTGAAAGCCGTGGTCATATTCACATCACCTCGCCTGATTCTTATGCGCATCCGAAAATTCATGCCAATTACCTCAGCGCAACCGCAGATCAGCTATGTGCCATTCGGTCAGTGAAATTTGCACGCCAAATGACTGAAATGCCAGCGTTAAAGCCTTATATTGTGCGTGAACATACGGTATGCGGCGAGATGAAAACAGATGAAGATTTCCTGAATGTCGCGCGCCGCTATGCCCAGACCATTTACCACCCGACCAGCACATGCCGCATGGGCATTGATAAAAAAGCTGTGGTTGATCCGCAATTGCGCGTGCATGGCATTCAGAATCTGCGCATCGCTGATGCCTCAATTATGCCAGCGATCGTATCTGGTAATACAAACGCCCCAGCGATCATGATTGGTGAAAAAGCAGCCGATATGATTTTGGCCGCCCGAAGTGACTAATAACAAGCGCATCATAAGAAGCGCATAATAGGTATGATAGATGAAACATGTTTTGATTTATGGCGATTCAAATAGCTGGGGATATCTTGATGATGGATCGGGCCTGCGCTATGCCAAACGCTGGCCAAAGGTGATGGCAACAAAGCTTGCGGACCATCATAATCAGCCGATCGCCTTGATTGAAGAGGCGCTACCAGGGCGCACCACCGCCTATCCAGATCCCCAAGAAGGCCCTGAATATAATGGCCTGCCTTATCTGAAACCTGCGTTATTAAGCCATGCCCCGCTTGATCTTGTGATGATTATGCTTGGCACAAATGATTGCAAGGTCCGCTTTGGTGCCAGTGCAGATGAGATTACAAATAACATGATCACCTTGGCAAAGATTGTCAGGCGTTCCCCAACAGGGCCTGGAAAATGGCGTGATGCCCCTGCACCGCAGGTGATGATTATTGCACCGCCTGCTCTTGGGACAAGAGCCGATGACCCCCATTGGATACGATATGATGAATGGGAAGGTGGCAGAGACAAATCATTGCAATTTGGCGCGCTTATCAGCGCTAAATTGTCAGCTCACCCAGATCATGGCTTCTGTTTTTTTGATGCAGGCCAGATTATCACATCATCAGATAAAGACCCCATTCACTGGTCAGCATCTACCCATGAGATGATGGGCAATGCCATAGCGGATAAGGTGGCCGATATAATGGCCGATATAAAAGCCGATTAAGCGGCAGATCTATAACGCTATTCTTCCATTTCTGCGATCAAGGCTGGGGCATTAATCGTTTCTTTGACGTCACGGCGGATGCCAATCCAGCGCAGATGAATCGAATTCCGCATGATTTCTTCATCTAATTGTTTGAATTCATCTGCGGTTGGCGCCCACCGCATAAAAGCATCAGATGATGACATGAAAGTGAGAGCCGATGTCGCCGCTTCAGACCAATCAAGCACAGCCGCGCGCGCTTGTGAACGCTTAGCAGCATCCACAAATACCTGATGAGGCAAATCATCTTGTTCTGTTGTCAGCAAAACAGCATCACTAATCTCATTGGCAAGTCTTTCAGCCTGATTTTCTTTAATGCCGCCATGGATAAAAACACGAGACGCTAAAAAAAGCGCTAAATCAGAGACACAAGCGTTATAAATATGCCAATTGGCTGTTTTCAAAGAGATCAAATAGGTCTCATTTTCAAATAATTTAGGCCATTGCGTGCCTGCTCTGGTCTTTACATAGCCATATAAGGTGACTTGAGACACATAAGCTGCTTGTGCTTTTGTAAAGGCAATCAGGTCATTTTTTGAGTTCAGCGGGGGCTTTGGCGCAAATCCCAGCTTCGCTCTTAATGTAACAAACCAATCTTTCAACAGCTTTTTCCCCCAAAAATAGACAGTTTCTTTGACGATTATGATTCTTTGTGTTTACATAAATCAACGTCTTTCGGGGGGAAAACGTTAGAATTGTGAATTTTTAAGTAGGTGCGTCTGTAAAAACGGCTCATTTCCTGTAAATTCACGATATAACATATGTATGTGATTTTAGATCTAAACTGATTTGTTATGATCGCTATTTGCTTGTCACATGTGTTTGTTGCATTTTCATTCTGCGCCATTCTTCCCGAAAAAATATAAACAAGTTTTTGGGGGGAAACATGTCTTCAAAAAAAGAACAGCATTGGGCAAAGACCAAGTCGCTGACGTTCACAACGTTAGCTATTTGGGCAATTTTGTCTTTTGTGATCCATTGGTTCGGCGAGGGGCTTAACGGCAGCTTCCCGGGCGCATATTTCATGGCTGGCATGGGCTCGCAGGTGGGCTTTGCTATTCTCGTCTTTTGGTTTGCCACACGTCAAAACAAAATTGACGAAGAATTTGGCTTCGGCGAAGACTAGGAGGCTTTAAATGATTAAACTAGAAGGTGGATTTATCCAGAATCTAGGTCGTGTGTATGGTCTTTATACACTCGGTTTCCTAGGGTTTGTTATTTTGATGGCTATTTTAGAGGCAGCGGGTGTGTCTAACACAATCATCGGCTGGCTTTTTGTGGCCTTTACTGTAGCTATTTATGCTTTGATTGGCGTTCTATCCAGAACCATGGATACCAGCCAATATTATGTCGCGGGTCGTGAAGTCCCTGCGGTCTATAACGGCATGGCGACCGCAGCTGACTGGATGTCAGGCGCCTCATTCATCGCGATGGCTGGTGGCATTTACATGAAGGGTTACCCTTACATGGCATTCCTTGTCGGCTGGACAGGGGGCTATGTGTTGGTGGCATCTTTGATTGCCCCATATTTGCGTAAATTTGGCTGTTATACAGTGCCTGATTTCATCGGGACACGTTATGGCGGTAATTTGGCACGTTTCTGTGCTGTGATTATCCTTGTTGTAGCGTCATTCACTTATGTGACAGCACAGATTAACGGCACAGGTACGGTGGCTGCGAGAGCGCTTCAGATCCCATTTGAAGTGGGCGTCTGGGTTGGTCTTGCAGGTATTTTGTTCTGTTCAATGCTTGGCGGTATGCGCGCTGTGACCTGGACTCAGGTGGCACAATATATCGTTTTGATCATTGCTTACATCATCCCTGTTGTTTGGATGTCAAACAAGCTTGGTTATGGTTTGATCCCGCATTTCGCACAGTTCGGTGCGGTAGAGCGCGTTCAAGAATTGGAAGCCTTGCTTGGTGTGAAAGAATTAATGCCGACAGCTGAAGCGCAAGCCGCAGCTGGCAAGCTAGCCGCATTGAAAGTGGGCATTAATGATGCCAGCGATTCATTCATGGCAAAGTGGAAGTTCTTCACTTTGGTTGTTTGTATGATGGCTGGTACAGCATCATTGCCACACGTTTTGATGCGTTATTTCACAACATCTTCAGTAAAAGCAGCACGTCAGTCAGTGGGTTACTCACTATTGTTCATCTGCTTGCTTTACCTAACAGCACCAGCTCTTGCGACTTTCACAAAGCTGTCACTTCTTGATCCAACTGTTGCAACATCAATCATTGGCAAATCAATTTCAGATGTGTCCAATCTTGAATGGATCCAGCAATGGTCAAATGTGAACTTCTTGAAGATCGTCGATGGCAATGGTGATGGCATCTTGCAGATCAATGAATTCTTCATGCGTGGTGACATTGTTGTGCTTGCAACACCTGAAATGGCTGGTTTGCCATATGTAATCTCAGGCTTGGTTGCTGCTGGTGGCTTGGCTGCTGCGATGTCAACAGCTGATGGTCTATTGCTGGCGATTGCGAACGCTTTGTCACATGATTTGTACTACAAGATCATTGATCCAAAGGCAGACACAAAGACACGTTTGATCGTGGCACGTGTGTTGTTGTTGGTCATTGGTGCTGCTGGTGCATTTGTGGCGTCAATGAAGCTGACAGGCATCCTAGGTGCTGTGGCTTGGGCGTTCTGTTTCGCAAACTCTGGCTTGTTCTTCCCACTTGTTCTTGGTGTGTGGTGGAAACGTGCTAACCGTGCTGGCGCAGTCGCTGGTATGATTGGCGGTTTCGGTGCTGGCGCATGGTACCTGTATATGGTCCAGTTTGCTGGCATGGCACCTTGGGCAGGGATTGACGGCCTACGCTTTGGTATGATCGGCATGCCTGTGAGCTTGATTCTGATGATTGTTGTCTCTTTGGCAACTGAAGCACCAGATGAAGAAACACAGAAAATGGTCGAAGAAATTCGTATCCCAAGCGGTAAGGTTGTTACAGAATAATCTGACCTTAAAAATCAGAGGCTGTGATTTCAAATCATCATGGCCTTTGATCAGATATTGGCGGAACAGGTAACCTTGTTCCGCCTCTTTTTTCACACCATAGAATTTTTTAAAAACATCATAGACAGCTTTGTGTTGTCAGTTCATTTTTTACCATCGCAATTATGTTAGGAAACAACCATTATGGCAGGCCAATTTCCCGTTTATATTTTCTTTCTAGATTACGCGCTTGGCGCCATTATGTGGACATTGGTTGGCCGCTTTGGCATGACCATTTTCATGCATGAGCAATCTGATTTTTTCTTTATGCGTGCTTTTGTGAAATTAACAGATCCTGTGATGCGTCTGTTTCGGCCGATTACGCCTAAATTTTTGATTGCACGTCTGCATCCTTTATATGTAGCGTGGTTTTTCTATATGGCGCGGTTTTATGTTATTCCGCTGATTTTTGGTTATTCAGTGATGGGTGTGTTATCCTTTCCACTTGAATCGGAAATCGCGCTAGGCATCTATGAATTTGGGAATTTACTGTTAACAAAACGATAAACCGAAAACAGGGCAATTTCCTGACGGGGGCTGTGATGTCACAAACTGAATTGGCACAATATGTGAATATCAAAGCGCATCCTTTGTCTGATGACCCTTATCGCCATCACTGCAAAGACCAGTTGGCAACAAAGGGTGTGTTAACTCTGCCAGGCTTCTTGCATCATGACACATTGACCACATTGGTGGCACAGGCAAATCAAACAGCGCCTTTGGCTTATTATGCCAAAGGCACTCATAATGTATATTTGACCCCGCCAGATACCTCTTTGGATGCTGACCATGTCTTTAACAGGCAAGTTGTCTCATCAAAAGGGGTTGTGGCAACGGATCAAATTCTCGCTGAATCAGCCTTGCATGCGATTTATCATAATGCGGTATTTCAATCCTTTATCTGTGATGTGGTTGGCCAGAGTGCGATTTACCCTTATGCAGACAGCCTGTCATCTATCAATGTGCATTATGCTGGCGAAGGCAAAGAGCTAGGCTGGCATTTTGACAATTCAGCCTTTGCGATCACCTTATTATTGCAAGCCCCTGAGGCAGGTGGTGTTTTTGAATATGTCAAAGATGTAAGAGACGCTGATGCAGGGGATTATAATTTTGAGGGCGTTGCCGCGGTATTGGATGGCAAAACACCCCCTGCCAGCCTTGATATCACCCCTGGTACTTTGGTGTTATTCAGAGGTCGCAACGCCATGCATCGCGTGACACCCACAATTGGTAAGACAAACCGTATGTTGGTGGTGCTTGCCTATAATGAAGCCCCTGGCATCTGCTTATCTGAATCAGCCAGACAGACCTTTTTTGGCAGGCTCGGTGAAGTGCCTGCTTAAAAAAACGCTGTCTTTATCATCAGACACAGCGTGATCGTTTTGGTTCCATAAAATCCCTTTTTGGCTAGGCAGGTTTTTTGATCATGTGATGGGGTCTTGCGCCGCTCATCAGATGACAAAAACAAAGCATAAATAGTCGTTTTTCAAAAAATAAATGAGGCTTGAAATACGGCACCAATAAAGAAGGCCTTGAGCAAAATGAGGGACCAATGGAAGAGCATAATATCCCACAGATCATCACAGATTATAAGCGTGATGGCTATGTTGGCGGGGTGCCGCTTTTGTCTGAAAGCGAGGTTCTGCAGCATCGAGGCGCACTTGAAGATGCAGAAGCCAATTTCGGCGAAATGCATTACCGAAGCAAGGTTTACACCATTCATAGATCACCGCTGGCCTTAGCCACTCTGCCAAGCGTACTTGACATTGTCGAAGCGATGATCGGGCCAAATATCCTGCTTTATAATGCGACCTATATCATTAAAGAACCACAAGCCCCCTCTTTTGTCAGCTGGCATCAAGATTTGACTTATTGGGGCCTGTCTTCAGATGATCAGGTCACAATGTGGCTTGCGCTATCACCTGCCAATGAAAAAAGCGGCTGTATGCGCATGATCCCTGGCTCTCACAAAGGCGGGATGCATCAGCATCAAGAAACAAATGATGACGATAATGTTTTGCTGCAAGGCCAAACCGTCCATGGCATTGATGAATCACAAGCGCGGCTGTGTCCCTTGGCGGCGGGCGAAGCGTCATTTCATCATGGCTGGACCTTGCATGCCTCATTGCCAAATCACAGTGATGACAGACGCATTGGCCTGAATGTCCAATATCTAGCAACCTCTGTACGACAGACAAAACATGATTTAGATACCGCTCTGTTGGTTCGTGGCGTAGATGAATATCATCATTTCGAAGCAGATTTGCCTGCTAGACGTGATTTGCATAAAGATGATATTGAACGCCAACGCCTGTTGGAAGAGCGATATAATCTGATTGCTGGCACACGAAATTAACAATTACCTAGCTGCCTTTTTAAAGATGATTTTCAAAATATGACTGACCTATCTTCTCCGCTTCGTGTGACATTGGGCGCGCTTATTCATGATCTTGCCAACACATATGGGGACCGCCCTGCCATTACAGATGTGATGACAGATGAAACCTTAAGCTATGCTGAATTTGATCGCTTTATTAACCGCATTGCCCATGGATTTTTAACCTTGCCTGAAAGCCAGATTACACATGTCGGCATCATGCATGAAAACGCCTTATCTTATTTGGCAATGACCTATGCGTTAAAGAAAACCAACCATATTGAAGTATCGATTAACCGCGCTTTTAAAGGCATTGCGCTTACCAGAATGATCAATCTGACCGAATGCCAAATTTTGATGACATCACGGTCTCATTTTGATGCGCTAGCAGATATCATTGCCGAATTACCGCATCTGAAAAGTTTGTTATTAACAGATGGCCATGAAGAGGCAAAAGCGCGCTTTCCGCATTTGGCGATCCATAATTTCTGGGAGATGTTATCTGATGATGACAGCCACATAACATCTGACGCATCAGATACAGATGTGGCCACCATCATGTTTACGTCTGGTACAACAGGCATTTCAAAAGGATGTTTGTTATCGCATCGCTATGCTATACGCACCGCTGAAAATATGATTGGGCCCTTTCGGCTCACCAAGGATGATGTGAATTACACCCCTTATCCTTTGTCGCATATTGGGCCAGCTTATTATGATATTTTGCCCACATTCCTGACAGGCGGTCATGCGATTATGCGCGACCGCTTCAGCCTATCGCGTTTTTGGGATGAGATCATAAAATATAATGTGACATGGTTTATGTGTCTTGGGTCTGTGCAACAATTATTATATTCAGCCGCGCCGTCAGACAAAGACAGAGCCCATAAGGTCACACGTATTTGGTCGACACCTGCGCCTGTGCCAAAGGCCGATTTTGACAAACGTTTTGGCCTGCATGTGATCCCTGGCGGTGGCTATGGGTCAACAGATGCGGGCTGGGTTGTCACACCGCAATGGGACCATGATGGCGGGGTTGTGTTACCGCATTTTGAAGTGGCCATTGTGGATGATAATGATGATCTTTTGCCACCAGGGCAAAAAGGCGAGATCGTCATCCGACCAAAGGAAGCTGGCGTGATGTCTGATGGCTATTTTGGCATGGCTGATAAAACCAATGAAAGCAGACGCAATTTATGGTTCCACACAGGGGATATTGGCTGGCTTGATGAAGATGGCTTATTCTATTTCACATGCCGCAAATTTGAACGCATCAGAATCAAAGGTGAATTGGTTTCTGGCTTTGAGGTTGAAGAAGGCGTGTTAACACACCCCGATATCACAGATGCGGCCGCCATTGGCATTGCCGCTGATTATGGCGAAGAAGAAATCAGGTTATTTGTGACCCTGCGCGAAGGCAGCAACGTAACAAGCGATGAGATCACAGAGCATTGCCAAAAAACAATGGCAAAATTCATGATACCGCGCTTTATCACAATCTTACCTGCTTTGCCGCGCACATTAACAGGCAAAACAGAAAAAGGGGAATTGGCAAAATACCCGCTGTAAAGAAGCTGGTTAAGATGTCTGAAAAAAGACAATAGAAGACGTTCCTATCATGGAGCAAAAATCAATAAGGTTCAGGTTAAGTGAGATTTTCTTGCTCTATAAAATTAGACGCTGTAATAGAGGCTAGGATTTAAAGATAGCACTGAATAACAGAGATTCAGAATAACAAGGGATAAAGGCAAATGAGTGTAAAAAGTGATATTGAAATCGCACGCGCGGCTAATAAAAAGCCAATTATGGAAATTGGTGAAAAAATTGGGATTGGTGCCGCCGATCTTTTGCCTTATGGCCATGATAAAGCAAAAGTGTCACAGAATTTTATTAACTCTGTTCAAGACAAAGAAGATGGCAAGTTAATTCTTGTAACAGCCATTAACCCAACCCCAGCTGGTGAAGGCAAGACCACAACAACTGTTGGCCTTGGCGATGGGTTAAACCGCATTGGCAAGAACGCCATGATCTGTATTCGTGAAGCGTCATTGGGGCCAAATTTTGGCATGAAGGGCGGTGCCGCTGGTGGGGGGTATGCCCAGATCGTCCCTATGGAAGATATGAATCTGCATTTCACAGGCGATTTCCACGCCATCACATCAGCGCATTCTTTGCTATCTGCGATGATTGATAATCATATTTATTGGGGTAATGAGCAGGAAATTGACACACGCCGTGTTGTATGGCGACGCGTGGTTGATATGAATGATCGTGCCTTGCGTCAGATCACAGCCTCATTGGGCGGCGTATCAAATGGTTTCCCGCGTGAAGCTGGTTTTGATATCACAGTGGCATCTGAAGTGATGGCGATTTTGTGTCTTGCCAAAGATTTGGCCGATTTGCAAAAGCGCCTTGGCGATATGATTATTGCCTATCGCCGTGATAAGAGCCCTGTCTTTTGCCGTGATATCAAAGCAGATGGCGCAATGACCGTGTTGTTGAAAGATGCGATGCAGCCAAATCTGGTTCAGACACTAGAAAATAACCCTGCCTTTGTGCATGGCGGTCCATTTGCCAATATTGCCCATGGTTGTAATTCTGTGATCGCCACAACAACCGCGCTGAAATTGTCAGATTATGTTGTGACCGAAGCTGGCTTTGGTGCTGATTTGGGTGCTGAGAAATTCATGAATATCAAATGCCGCAAGGCAGGCTTGGCACCATCTGTTGTTGTGCTTGTTGCCACAGTGCGTGCGATGAAGATGAATGGCGGCGTTGCCAAAGATGATTTGGGCACAGAAAATGTGGAAGCGGTTAAGGCAGGTTGTCCAAACCTTGGTCGTCACATTGAAAATCTGAAATCATTTGGTGTGCCTGTTGTGGTTGCGATTAACCACTTCATCAAAGATACAGATGCTGAGATTGAAGCGGTGAAGGCATTTGTGGCTGATCAAGGCGCAGAAGCCATTGTTTCAAAACATTGGGCCGATGGGTCTGCTGGCTCTGAAGAATTGGCCATCCGTGTGGCTGAATTGGCTGATGCTGATACAGGCAATTTTGCCCCGATTTATCCATCAGAAATGTCATTGGCTGATAAGATTCAAACAATCTGTAAGCGTATTTACCGCGCTGATGAAGCCATCATGGATAAGAAAATCCGCGACCAGCTGCATGATTGGGAAGCGCAAGGCTATGGTGATTTGCCTGTTTGTATGGCCAAAACACAATATAGCTTTTCAACAGATCCGACATTGCGTGGGGCACCTGTTAATCACAGCGTTCCTGTCAGAGAAGTGCGCATCAGCGCAGGTGCAGGCTTTATCGTTGTGGTATGTGGTGAAATTATGACTATGCCTGGCTTGCCAAGAAAGCCAGCCGCTGAGACAATCTGTCTAAATGCTGAAGGCGAAATCGAAGGCTTATTCTAAGATATAATTTTCCGATAAAGGCCCATGATGGGCCTTTATTTTTATCTATGATTTAAAAAAAAGGGGTAACAATCATGGGCGCTGATGTAATTGATGGCAAAGCTTTTGCAGGCCGTGTAAGGGAAAAAGTTGCTGGCCATGTGGCCACATTGAAATCTGACCATGGCATCACCCCTGGTTTGGCCGTGGTATTGGTTGGCGAAGATCCTGCCTCACAGGTTTATGTCCGCTCTAAGGGCAAACAGACAGTTGAAGCTGGCATGAATTCTTATGAACATAAGCTTGATGTTGATACCTCAGAAGACACGCTATTGGCTTTGATTGACAGCCTGAACCAAGATGACAATGTGCATGGCATTTTGGTGCAATTGCCTTTGCCATCTCATTTGAATGAAGATTTGGTCATTAACCGCATTGCACCTGAAAAAGATGTGGATGGCTTTCATATCTCAAATGTCGGTTTGCTAGGTACGGGTCAGAAATCAATGGTGCCATGTACACCGCTTGGCTGTTTGCTGATGCTTCGTGATTATCACGGCTCTATTTCTGGCATGGATGCGGTTGTAATTGGCCGATCAAACATTGTTGGCAAGCCTATGGCACAATTGCTTTTAAATGACAGTGCGACTGTTACCATTGCGCATTCACGCACAAAAAATCTAGCCGATGTGGTTCGCCGCGCTGATATTGTTGTGGCTGCGGTTGGCCGCCCTGAAATGGTGCCAGGTGACTGGATAAAAAAAGGCGCAACTGTCATTGATGTGGGGATTAACCGCATCGAAGGCGAGGCTGGCAAAACACGGCTGGTGGGTGATGTTGATTATGACAGCTGTGCCGCTGTCGCAGGGGCAATCACACCAGTCCCAGGGGGTGTTGGCCCAATGACGATTGCGTGCTTGCTTGCCAATACAGTCACAGCCTGTTGCCGAATTAATCAGTTACCAGATCCAGAAGGGTTTTTATCATAACCTATCTTGCGCATTGTCAGACATTATTTTGGATTGCATCTACAGGGCTTGTCATGATGACTGGCCCTGTTTTTGCAGATAAAATGACCCCAAATTTTGCATCCTATTTATGGGAAAGTCGGCTTGTGGTGGCTGTTTTTAATGACTTGGATGATCATAATCATTCTGATTTAACGCGTGCCATAAATGATTTTCAAAAAGCGTATCTTTGCGAGAATGCGGCACGCAACCTTGCTTTTTTGGCATTTCACCAAGATGCGTTACCAGATGATGCCCCTGCCGTAATGCGTCAAAAAAGTGGCTTATTTTTAATTGGCCATGATGGGGGTATCAAAGCCCATAGCCAAGATGACAACTTATTATCATCACTCCATAGCATCATTGACGGCATGCCCATCAGGCAATCTGAGATGGCTCAAGATCCCATTTGTGACTAGCTTTATAGGACAAGCGATATCAGGAGGGGCTATTTTGGGGATCTGGCTTTTTTAGCACGCTCAAAACTGCCAGATCTTTGGGCTTCATAGCCCTCTTTGCCAAGCAAATCACTCAATGCCTCGCTTCGCAAATTCACCAGCTTTGGGGCCACTGACCCTGCTTCGGCAAGGCCATCACATCGCGCCTGACCTGCTAATTTTTTTGTAACCTGATGCGGTTGCACTGACGACATATAATCACAATCCACCACTTCAGATTTGATAATATAGCCAGCGGCAATCGCGGCTTCATAAAGCGCATGGCCTTTTTGCGTGCGGGTAATGACAGAATTAAACCCTGGGTCAGTTTCGCTTTCATAACGATCTGGCGAGGCCCCGTCCCATGCGTCACCAGCGACGATATCGGCGGCTTCCCCAATGCCATCTGGACAAATTTTACAACGCAAGGGCATTGACCATTGGCTTTCATCTTCGCCCCAAAAATCCAAATAATGGAAATCATGTTGTGCGCCTGTATGATAATGCAGGCTGGTTGGCCCTGGGCACCCAAAGCCGCGATAACGCACCCCAGATAGCCCGTCATCAGTCAGATCATGATCTGCCAAAAAGCCGCGAAATGCGTCATCTGGCTGAAAGCCACCACAAAGCATGGTCAGCCAATAATGCAAGCGCGCATTTACGCGATCATCACTATGCGCCAAATTGCGCAAGGCATTTAAATCACATGGCTTGGCAACAACCGCAAAACGCTGGTCGGATGATAACACCTCTTCAATGGTCAGAAGCGCGGCTGTTGGCCCATAACGAGACCCAGATGCGGCCACCACCTCTTTTGTGGTGCGACTGATTGTGGCAAGGCCAAAATTCGCTGGCAAATGATCTGTTGCAGGGTCAGGTGCTTTGACATGCAAGATCGCATCAACCAGCCCTTCCTCTAGCAAATAGATCGCTAGGGCTGTTAACATGCCAGCGGTGGCAGCTTCATGACGAACGGCTTTGTTGCTGGCATAACCAAGGCTCATTTCTTGATAAGGGCCCCATACCACATCATGATGAGCCGCTTGTTTTCCGACCTCTTCTGGCAAGCCTTCAATGCGTAATGACGGGCAAGTCACCGCGACCTTTTCCATCATATCATCATTAAATTCATCATTAGCAAAGGGGCGCAAATCCCCATTTTGCCCTCTTTTCATAATAATTGCATTTGGCGCAAGCGCGGCACATAACCCACAACCAAGGCATAAGCCATCATCCACAATTTTATGAAGATCATCAGATGCTGTCATGATTTTGACCATTTGCCTGTGGCAATAAAGGGGGTGTTGCGATAGCCTTTCTTGCCATAGCCATAGGGGGCATCATCTTGGTCCATCACCATCCCACCTGCGGCGCGTAACACCGCATCCCCAGCCGCGGTGTCCCATTCCATAGTGGGTCCAAAACGGGGATAGACATCTGCTTTGCCTTCGGCGACCAAACAAAATTTCAAAGAAGAACCAATGGATTTTGTTTGATCAATCTTGTGGGTGGCAAGCCAATCATTTGTCGCATCATCACGATGCGAAGCAGACGCAACCGCAACCGCGCCAGAAGCTGGCACCTCACGAACCGCGATTTCTGTTTCATGATCAGTTTCGATTTTCACTGCGCGATGCCTCACAATGCCGCAAAAAAGCGTGTCAAACGCTGGCGCATAAACAAGCCCCATCACGGGATGGCCATCTTGGATCAAGCCAATATTCACCGTGAAACTCCCTTTGCCATCTGGCTTTAAATATTCTTTGGTGCCATCAATGGGATCGACCAAAAAAAACAAAGGTGCCACATCTAAATCATGCGAGGCGGCATTTTCTTCGGAAATCACCATAATGTCAGGTGCCGCCTTTGCCAAAGCTGGCAATAAGATCGCTTCAGCAGCTTCATCAGCTTCGGTGACGGGTGAGCCATCTGGTTTCAGTTTCATAGATATCTGTTTTTTGTGAATATCCATGATAACCGCGCCAGCTTGATACATTGCTGGCAGCAAATCATCAACCAGCTGGTTCAAATAGGATGTGGTAATCTCTGGCATGTTATGTCCCACCTGTTCGCCGCGATCGCTTATCTATTGATTAAGACCAATCAGCCCCAATTGTTCAAGCTTCAAGATCACTTGCTGCGCACAATAATCCACATCCAAGCCTTCGGTTTCAAGCCGCAATTCTGGATCAATCGGCGCTTCATAAGGATCAGAAATCCCTGTAAATTCCTTGATCTTTCCTTCTCTTGCCAATTGATACAGGCCTTTGCGATCACGTCTTTCGCATTCTTCCAAAGATGTCGCCACATGGATCTCAACAAACGCACCAAAGGCTTCGATATCTTGCCGCACAGCTTGCCTTGTTTGCGCATAAGGCGCAATTGGCGCACAGATGGCAATCCCCCTATTTTTGGTGATTTCTGAAGCCACATAGCCGATGCGTCTGACATTCAAATCACGATGCTCTTTGGAAAAGCCCAATTCAGAAGACAGATTTTTGCGCACAATATCGCCATCAAGTAATGTGACAGGCCGACCCCCCATTTCCATCAATTTGGTCCGAACCGCATTGGCAATGGTGGATTTTCCAGACCCTGATAAGCCTGTGAATAACAAGGTAGCGCCTTGCTGGGCACGTGGCGGATGCGAGGCGCGCAATTGCTTGACCACCTCTTCAAAAGAAAACCAATCAGGTATATCAAGCCCTTCATTCAAACGCCGACGCAATTCCGTACCAGATAAAGATAAGATCGTTACCGCATCTTTATCTGTAATGGCATCTTCTTCTTCATATTGGGCGCGTTCTTGGACATAGACCAGATTTTTGAAATCCACCATCTCAATGCCCATTTCATCTTCAAAATGACGAAACAGATCTTGGGCATCATAGGGACCATAAAAATCCTGACCTTGCGAATTTTTGCCAGGGCCCGCGTGATCACGCCCCACAATCATATGGCTGCACCCATGATTTTTTCGGATCAGCCCATGCCAGACAGCTTCTCTTGGGCCAGCCATGCGCATTGCCAGATTTAACAAGCTCATATCTGTGGTAGATGACGGGTATTTATCAAGAACCGATTCATAACATCTCACTCTGGTGAAGTGATCAACATCGCCTGGCTTTGTCATGCCAACCACAGGATGAATCAAAAGATTGGCACCAACATCTCTGGCAGCGCGAAACGTCAATTCTTGATGGGCACGATGAAGCGGGTTGCGGGTCTGGAATGCCACAATTTTCTGCCAGCCTAATTTTTGGAATTTCTCTTTTAATTCCTTTGGGCTCATACGATATTGACGGAAATCATAATGCGTTGGCATTTGTAAGCCCGTAATCGGACCGCCAAGATAAACATCCCCTGCTTGATGATGCAGATACGCAACAGCTGGATGCGCCAAATCATCTGCGCCAAATATTTTTTTGGCCTCTTCTTCTTTATCAGGCACCCATTTATCTGTGACTGTCATAACAGCCAAAATCACGCCTTCTTCATCACGAAGGGCAATTTCATCTCCTAGTGAGACCTGATCTGCGAAATCTTGGCCCACATCCAAGGTAATTGGCATCGGCCAAAGGCTGCCATCTGATAGGCGCATATCATCTAGCACAGATTGGTAATCATCTTTGCCCAAAAAACCCGTCAAAGGGTAAAAGCCACGATTTAAAAGCAATTCCAAATCACAGATTTGACGCGGGCTTAGATCCCAACTTGTCAAAGTCGCCGCATGCTGTTTTAACGCCAAAGATTCTGTCTCTTTGACCAATAATTCATCATGAAAGATCATTGTCATTTAGTTCCTAAAATTTACTCAGGATGAATACGATGCTGATGCATAAATTCATAATGCGGCATCACACGCTCATAGACTTCTTGGACCCTGGCTGGGGCTTCTTCGATTTTGATATAGCTTTTGCGTGGCTGCGGCTTAAGCCCGTCTGAGTTACGCAGATTGGCGTGGAATGACCCCCCGTCCCACCAGCTCACCTCATCTCTGGCACCTGGTTCCCAACGCAAGGCTGATTCCATAAATTCAAGACCAACAGCATTGCTCCATTTTTCAACAATCACTGCTGGATTTTCCAGCAAATCATCTGAATCGATCACAGGGGGCGCCTTGCCTGTTTTGTCCATAATCATTTCAAAAAGCTGTCTTTGTTCTGCAAATCCCACTTCTTTTTCGTGGAAATCTGGCCATTTATCATACATCGAGGTGATGGTCATGGCAGGATTGCGTATCAAAAAGGAATGGGTGAAATGCCCAAGCAACTCATCATTCCACATATGGTCTATATAAAGCGGGAAATCTTTGGAAAAGACTGGGCCTTGTTCCGCCAGATTTTTCATATTTTCCCACACAGATTCTAATGTCAGGCCTGGGGTACGCACAGATGACGGGCTTAAACGCGGCCATAGCGGGTCTTCGCCTTGGTACCATGCTTCACCAAAAGGTTCATGCAAACAGGTGATATCGCCTCTTTGACGCATCATCCATTCAAAGGCTGTTGATGT
>JBMHDH010000006.1:0-22104 GCA_049889495.1 Puniceispirillaceae bacterium (SeqCode)
CAATTCACACATGAGGGTGGTGGTTATCTGGCATACAAATCAGATAATGGCCGTCCGGTGAAAGCCAAATGGTGAAATCATCATTTGTTTTTTTACGCCCCTCATGGAGGTTTAACCGGATAACGGAGATTTTATTATGGCAGCACCAGCCTTTTCAATGCGTCAGCTATTAGAAGCAGGCGTTCATTTCGGACATAGCACTCGTCGTTGGAACCCACGCATGAAGCCGTTTATTTTCGGCGAGCGTAATGGCGTTCACATTCTTGATCTACAACAGACTGTGCCAATGTTGGCCCGCGCACTTGAAGCATTGCAGCAAACAACAGCCAAAGGTGGCCGTATCTTGTTTGTTGGCACAAAGCGTTCAGCCGCTGAGCAAATTGCAGAAACAGCGAAAGCATCGGGTCAATATTATGTGAACCACCGTTGGTTGGGTGGTATGTTAACCAACTGGTCAACTGTATCACAGTCAATCCGCCGTTTGCGTGATCTAGAAGGTCGTCTAGATGGGGACGAAATTCACCAATTGACGAAAAAAGAAGGTCTTCAACTGAACCGCGAGCGCGATAAGCTAGAAATGACTTTGGGTGGCATCAAGGATATGGGCGGTCTGCCAGATATGCTGTTTATCCTAGATACAAATAAAGAAGCGATTGCTGTGCAAGAAGCCAACCGTCTTGGCATTCCTGTGATTGCCGTGATCGATTCAAACGCAAACCCAGATGGTGTTGATTACCCAATTCCAGGCAATGATGATGCGATGCGTGCCATTGCGCTTTATTGCGAATTGGCAAAGAACGCGATCATGAGCGGTCTTCAGCAAGAATTTATCGCATCTGGCGGTGATGCTGGCGAACAAGCTGAAGCACCTGCTGAGCCAGCCGTTGCTGAAGAAGCACCTGCTGAGCCAGCCGTTGCTGAAGAAGCCGCTGCTGAAGGCGCATCAGCTGAATAAGACCAAGATTTCAGATGCCGACTTGTTTTCCAGGACGGCATCTTTTCTTTATCAATAAACAGGCAAGGTGGCCTGTTTCATAAATCAAGTGTGAAAAAGGAACGGAACATGAGCGTTACGGCAGCATTGGTGAAAGAACTTCGCGAAAAATCAGGCGCAGGCATGATGGATTGCAAAAAAGCCCTAGGCGAAACAAATGGTGATATGGATGCCGCCATTGATTGGTTGCGTACCAAAGGCCTAGCTGCCGCAGCAAAGAAATCAGGCCGTGTTGCGGCTGAAGGTTTGGTTGCTGTGCATGTGGATGGTGCCAGAGGTGCCATGATTGAATTGAATTCAGAAACCGATTTCGTATCTCGTAATGATGAATTCCAAGAATTTGCAGCAACTTTGGCGAAATTGGCATTGGATGCAGATGATATTGATGGTTTGAATGCCATGGATTACCCAGGCACAGGTCGTAATGTGGCTGAAGAATTGACACAGAAAATCGCAACAATCGGCGAGAATATGACATTGCGTCGTATGAATAAGGTGTCTGTATCTGAAGGTCAGGTTGTCCCTTATATCCATAACGCCGCCGCTGAAGGTCTTGGCCGTATTGGCGTGTTGGTTGGTTTGCAATCTGCTGCATCAGCGGACGCTCTAACAGGCCTTGGCAAGCAATTGGCAATGCATATTGCCGCTACCTCACCAGCCAGCTTGTCTGTTGAAGACCTTGACGCGGAAATGGTGGCAAGAGAACGCGATGTTTTAATTGAACAAGCCAAAGCCTCTGGCAAGCCGCAGGAAATTGCTGAAAAGATGGTCGAAGGCCGTATGCGCAAATATTACCAAGAAGTGGTATTGCTTGAGCAGACTTTCGTGATTGATGGCGAAAGCAAAGTTGGTGATGTCGTCTCAAAAGCTGGCAAAGATGCTGGTTCAGATATCGCAATGACAGCCTTTGCGCAGTTCAATCTAGGTGCAGGCATTGAAAAAGAAGAAACCGATTTTGCCGCAGAAGTCGCCGCACAATTGGGCAATTAATCTTCTGATTTAAAAAGAATGAAATTAAACCAGTCCTAAGGTCATTTGGGGCTGGTTTTTTTTATGTAAGCTATAGCGTTATTGATCATTACGCATTATCATAACATCGTTTACGCATCCTACGGGATGTCATTTCATATCGGGAGACAGCAAAGTGGCACAAGATGAGACTTACCAATATAAGCGTGTGCTACTGAAAATTTCTGGGGAATCCCTTATGGGCGCCCAAGCCTATGGCATTGACACAGATATGGTCAATCGTGTGGCAGGTGAAATCGCTGAGGTTATCGCACAAGGTATCGAAGTGTGCTTGGTCATTGGGGGCGGCAATATTTTCCGCGGGGTTTCTGGTGCGGCGGCTGGTATGGAACGTGCCACGGGTGATTATATGGGCATGCTGGCGACCGTTATGAATGCGCTTGCGATGCAAAATGGTCTTGAAAAAATTGATGTGCCTGTTCGGGTTATGTCTGCCTTGCCCATCAGCGCGGTTTGCGAGCCCTATATCAGGCGTCGTGCCATGCGCCATATGGAAAAAGGACGTGTTGTGATTTTCGCAGCTGGCACGGGCAACCCGTTCTTTACAACAGATACAGCAGCGGCATTGCGCGCATCAGAGATGAATTGTGATGCCTTATTAAAAGGCACAAGAGTAGATGGCGTTTATGACGCTGACCCTGAAAAAAATCCAAATGCCACGCGGTTTGATACGTTAAATTATATGGAAGTATTGGCTCGTGATTTGAAAGTCATGGATGCGTCTGCCATTTCATTGGCACGGGAAAATCATATCCCGATTTTGGTTTTCTCTATAACTGAATCAGGTGGCTTTGATGCTGTTCTAAAGCATGAAGGCCCCTTTACCATTGTGAAAGAACAAGATTAGCCTTTTGCTAGAAGGAGCTTGAAAATGTCAAATCTTGACATGAGTGATGTCACTCGCCGTATGGAATCATCTGTTGCCAATTATGAAGGTGAATTAGCAGGCTTGCGTGCAGGCCGTGCCACAACAGCGATGCTAGAGCCCGTGACAGTTGATGCCTATGGTGCAAAAATGCCTTTGAATCAGGTCTCTAATATTTCTGTGCCAGAACCACGTTTATTGACTGTTTCTGTATGGGATGCTGGCCTTGTCGCCGCAACAGAAAAGGCGATCCGCGATTCTGGGCTTGGGTTAAATCCGATGGCAGAAGGTAATGTTATCCGCGTTGCTGTACCTGATTTGTCAGAAGATCGTCGTAAAGAATTGGTCAAAGTGGCTGGCAAATATGCTGAAGCTGCGCGTGTTGCGGTTCGTAACATCAGACGTGATGCCATTGAAACAGTGCGCAAAGATGAAAAAGCATCTGCGATTTCAGAAGATGAGCGTCATTCTTATGAAGCTGACATTCAAAAAGTGACTGATGAATTTATCGCCAAAATCGATAAATTATTGGCTGAAAAAGAAAAAGACATCACACAGGTGTAAAGCTGGTCGCCATGTCATCATTTCATGTTGCAATTATTATGGATGGAAACCGTCGTTGGGCAAAACAACGTCGGTTTGAGGTGTTGCGCGGCCATAGCCAAGGCACCAATACTATCAAAGAGATTGCAAATCATGCCTATGATGTGGGGGTCACGCATTTAACAGCTTTTGCTTTTTCTTCCGAGAATTGGAAACGTCCTAAGATCGAAGTGGCTGGCCTTATAGATTTGATGAAGCGTTTCTTGATGCAAGATTTGGAAACTTTGATCAGTGATAATGTCAAATTGCGGATCATTGGTGATATCACCGCCTTTGATTCAGATCTTCAGGCCTTATTTATTGAAGCACAGGCCGCTACTTCGCAAAATACAGGGCTGAACCTGACAATTGCGATCAATTATGGTGGCCAACAAGATATCGCACAAGCTTTGCAAAAGGTAGCAGAGCAGGCGATAAAGCAAAATGAAACTGCTTTGCTGCAACCGCATGATGTCAAACCGTATCTTCAGACAAGAGACCTGCCATCTCTAGATCTATTGATCAGAACAGGCGGGGAGAAGCGGCTGTCAAATTTCTTGTTGTGGGACTGTGCTTATGCTGAATTGTTTTTCTCAGACAAGCTTTGGCCTGATTTTACCACAGAAGATTTGGATCAGATTATAAGAGAATTTGGAGAACGTGATAGACGGTTTGGTGGTGATACTATGCCACTACTCGCAGCGTTGGAAGTGTAATTGTCGCCTGATTTAAAGCAAAGATTATTTGGTGTCCTCTATCTTGCGCCACTCGTGATATGTGTGTTTCTTGGCCAACCTTTTTTGGGCATCATCATTGGCATATTGCAAGCCTTAATGTGTTATGAGATGGCTTGTCTATTTGGCAGAGATAAAACGCAAATCATTCTCTATGCTGTGTTATTTGTGGCAACTGTTTTATCAGTGACCTTTGTTATCTTTATGCCATTGGCCCTTAGCGTTGTCCTGATGATGATCTCGGTGTTGCTTGTCAGCTGGCGATTTGGCATTTTATCTGCGTTATTTTGTGGCTTAGTGTTGCTATGTCTTGGCAGCTTGTCATTGCTGATCTTACTGCCAAATGCAGCAAGCTTACTTGGCGGGTTAGCTTTGATTATTGCCGCAGGTGATGTGGGGGCTTATTTTGTCGGCCGCAAAGTGGGGGGCAAAAAACTAGCGCCAGCCATCAGCCCGAATAAGACCATTTCAGGCGCGCTTGGCGGACTTGGTTTATCAGTCGTGGCGGCCTTTTTGGTCGCACCTTATGTTGCGATTATCTCAGAAATGCCAATTGTGGTTGGTGTGATTATCGGCGTGTTTGCTCAAGCAGGTGATTTATTTGAAAGTGCCTTTAAACGCAAAATAGGCGTGAAAGATAGCTCTAACCTTATTCCAGGGCATGGCGGCTTTTTGGATCGTTTTGACGGCTATTTGTTCGTCTTACCATTGGTTTTATTATTGGCCATCTAATATGGCATCCTTGTAACTTCAGCGTAAAAGCCAGATCAATGAAAACAGTAAGCATATTAGGTGGCACAGGCACAATTGGTGATAATATGCTTGATGTGATGCGCCAACATAGCGCGCATTGCCGCCTTACAGGGGTATCTGGTCATCGCAATCTTGATAAATTATTGACGATTGTTACCGAATTTCAGCCAGAGTATGTCGCGGTGCCAGATATCGCGCCTGATCATCCGCTAGCTGTCTATTGCAAGGCGCACAAGATCACCTTGCTTGTTGGTCCAACCGCCTTAGAAGAGTTGGCATCTGTGCCTGTTGATTTGGTGGTTGGGGCAATTGTTGGGATGGCAGGATTGGCCTCGACCATTGCGGCAGCAAAAGCAGGTCAGGTGATTGCGCTTGCCAATAAAGAATCCTTGGTTGCCGCCGGTCATTTGGTGATGCCTATGTTGGCGGATTATGGCGCGTCAATCATTCCTGTTGATTCTGAACATAACGCCATTCACCAATGCTTGTTGGGACAAGAGCGCGATAAGGTGTCTCAATTGGTTTTAACAGCCTCTGGCGGCCCTTTTTTCCGCAATAGCATCCAAGAGTTACGCCATGTCACAAGAACGCAAGCCTTAAAGCATCCCAATTGGGTGATGGGGGCCAAAGTGTCAATTGACAGCGCGACCTTGATGAATAAAGGGCTAGAATTGCTTGAAGCATCGCATCTATTTTCAGCAGGTGCGAACGATTTATCAGCGATTATCCACCCGCAAAGTTTGGTGCATGGGATTGTTGATTTTATCGACGGCTCGTCCATTTCCCATATGGCACATGCGGATATGCGTTTGCCCCTCGGCTTTGCCCTTGGTTTGGGGACAAGGTTAACAACACAGACCAAACCTTTGCGCTTAACCGAAGCCGCACAGTTAGAATTTTATGACATTGATTTGCAGAAATTCCCTTGTTTTCATTATGCCATGCAGATTATTGACGGACCAGCTGATCATGCAGTGGTGTTAAATGGCGCGAATGAAGTGGCTGTTGATGCCTTTTTGCAAGATAAGATTAGTTTTTTGCAAATCGCCGAGGTGGTGCATAGCGCGCTAGAAAAACACTATCACAATGATGCCTCTTCCCTTGATGCGGTGTTCGCGCTAAATCAAGAAGCAAGAGATCAGGCATCTGATCATATCGCCCAACTATCGTCTTGATTTAGGAAAGATAGACCCTGTGGAACAATTTGGCATTTTGACAAATATTCTGGCGTTGTTGGCTATGTTAACGCCAATCGTCTTTATTCATGAATTTGGTCATTATTATATTGCGCGCCGCAATGGCGTGCATGTTGATGTGTTTTCCGTTGGCTTTGGTCCTGAATTATTCCATTGGTATGACAAGCATGGCACAAGATGGCGTCTTGCCGCTCTGCCGCTTGGCGGATTTGTCAAAATGCGCGGTGATGAAAATTCTGCTAGCCTGACAAGTGAAGCATCTAGAGCGATTAAAGGCAGTTTTGCAGCGGCTAGTTTGCCTGCGCGTATGGCCATTATTATTGCAGGTCCAGCGGCCAATTTTATCACAGGTATTCTGTTGTTTGCCTTTATCTATATGATGATTGGCAAATTGGTTTTGGCACCTGTTGTGGGTGATGTCTTGCCAGAAGGTCCCGCAAAAGCGGCAGGCTTGCAATCTGGCGATGTGGTTTTGCAAGTCAATGGCAGCACAGTTGATCAATTTAACGATATCAAAGCCATTGTCTCTGAAAACCCGAATAAGACCGTGTTATTCACCATTGATAGAGATGGTGATATTTTTGATTTGCCAATTGTGCCAGAAGAGCGTTGTTCAGAAGAAATGCGTGTCACCTATGGCTTTTTGGGGGTGCAGTCCTTAACAGGCGAAATGCGCAAAATGGGGCTTTTTGAAAGCCTGACAACAGGCGCGGTTGAATCCGTGTCACTGTCAATGGCAATCTTGCGCGGTATTAAACGCATGGTCACTGGCCAGATGAATCGCGGGGAAATTGGCGGGCCTGTAAAAATTGCAAAAATCAGCGGTGATGCGGCACGTGCGGGGTGGATCAGCTTTGTCTTTATTGCCGCGTTATTGTCAATTAATCTTGGTTTGATCAATCTTTTGCCCATTCCCGCATTAGATGGCGGTCATTTGATGCTGTTTAGCGTTGAGGCGATTTTGCGTCGCCCCTTATCAGATCGCTTGCAATCAGCGCTGTTGCGCGGCGGGGCTGCCTTTTTAATGAGCTTGATGCTTGTTTTGATCTTATATGACAGCTATTCCTCACTGATCCCAACATTCTGTTCCTAAAAGCTTGTATTTAAACGTGCGAGAGGCTGATTCCTTCTTTGCCTTTGCTTGCAGCTCTGTCATAGTGGAGACAGTCTGTTCCATCGGGGAGTGAGTTTGAGATGCATGGGTTTGCTTTATTTCGTAAAAGCCTATTTGCGATAGCGCTTGTTTTTGTTTTTGGCGGCGTGCCAACAACATTTGCGCAATCACAAGATGCTGTGAAAGTCGAAGAAATTGTTATCCGTGGTAATGAGCGTGTCTCTACCGCTACGATCTTAAGCTATTTGCCTATTTCCCTCGGTGATCGGGTACAAGCCTCATCTTTGAGTGTGGCAATTGAACGTTTGTTTGATACCAAATTATTCAAAGATGTCACAATGGCCATTGATGGGGATTCTGTCACGATTGAAGTGTTGGAAAATCCGATTATTAACCGCATCAATATCGAAGGAAATGACATCCTAAAAGATGAAAATTTGCTGGCGGAATTGGACATTCAGCCACGCCGTATTTACACAGACCAATTGGCAATTGAAGCCACACAACAATTGCTGAATATTTATCGCTTATCGGGCCGTTATGCCGCGCGGATTGAGCCGCAAATCATCAAGCTAGAAAATAACCGTGTTGATTTAGTGTTCGAAGTAGATGAGGGGCCCTTAATCAAAATTGCCAGCATTAAGTTTTCTGGCAATGAAGCCTTTTCAGATAGAGCCTTGCGCCAAGTGATTTCAAGCCGCGTTGAACGGTGGTGGGCCTTTTTATCCCCCACTGATAAATATGATGAAGCCCGCCTTGATTTTGATGTGCGCTTGTTACGCCAATTCTATTTAACCAGAGGCTATGCTGATATTGATGTGTCACGTGCCCAAGGCGGTTTGTTGCCTGATCGTTCGGGCTTTGCTGTGACCTTTGAATTGGAAGAAGGGGTGCGTTATCGCAATGGCGCATTGTCCATCTCATCTGAAATTGACGGGGTTTCTGGTGAGAGCTTGTTGGCAGAAATACCGCTTGAAAAAGGCGAATTTTATGATGTGCGTTTCCTTGAGCAAGGCTTGTTGAATATCACCAATAAGCTTGGCTCTTTGGGCTATGCCTTTGTGAATGTGACACCGACTATCAAAACAGACCCTGAAAGCGGTCTTTTGGATGTGGAAATTAACATTGGCGAGAGCCGTAAGAATTACGTAGAACGTATTGAAATCATTGATAATAACAGAACCTTGGATAAGGTTATCAGACGCGAAATGCAATTGGTCGAAGGGGATGCCTTTAACCAGCTGAAGCTAGATAATTCCATTCGAGATATTCGCAATCTTGGCTTTTTCAGTTCTGTTGATGTGACCAATTTGCGTGGCTCATCAGACGAGCAATCCATTGCGCAGATCTCTGTTGAAGAAAAATCTACTGGTGATCTACAGCTTGGCGTTGGTTATTCGTCAATTGATAAAGCGTCCTTTAATTTCGGCATCAATGAACGCAACTTCCTTGGCACAGGTCGTAAAGCGGAATTCAGCGTAGGCTTGGCACAGAAATCGACCAATATTCGCCTAGGCTTGACTGAGCCTTATTTCCTTGGCCGCAATATGTATGCCAGTGGCGCGATCTTTAACAATGTGCGAAAAGAAACAACCTATACTTCGAAAAGCCGCGGCTTTGATTTTGGATTAGGTTTTTCAGCTGCGAATGATGTATTCCACCGTTTTGGTTATGAATTGGCGCAAAATAAGACCAATAAGAAATCAACGACCGCGTTATCTGTGACAGGTGAAGAGGGCAAAACGCTTGTTTCATCTGCTGTGTCCTACACAATTGGCATTGATAAAAGAGATAACCGTTTTGACCCAAGAGAAGGTTATAATGCCTCTGTTACTGAAACCTATTCAGGGGTTGGCGGTGATGTTGAATATCTGAAATCAGAGTTCAGACTTGGCTATTATAAGCCCTTTAACTTTAACAGCTTCGTTTTTGGCGCAAAATTGCGAGGTGGTACGGTTGATGGTTTGGGTGGCAAAGTTACGCAATCATCACGCTTCTTCCTTGGCGGTCGCAGTGTTCGTGGCTTTGATGGCAGTGGTATCGGCCCACGTGATGCTGGTAACAAAGCAGCGGTTGGCGGTAATAATTACTATGCAGGTACTTTTGAAGTGGTCTCTGATGCAGGTATTTCAAAAGATTTGGGCATGAGATGGACGGTCTATTCTGATTATGGCGCTTTATGGGGCAGTGATTATCCTGAAAATGTGACAGGTGCCAATGACAGCTCTATGAGAACATCTGTTGGTTTTGGTATCTTGTGGGATACTGCGATTGGCCCGCTATCTTTCTATTGGGCTGATGCTGTGAAAAGCAAAAGCTATGACAGCACAAGGCGCTTCCAGTTTACCATTGGGACAAGGCTGTAATGATCATGGCATGGGTACGGTATTTATTTCTGGCTATTATGCTGTGTTTTGCAAGCCATCAGGCGGTGGCACAGCAACCTGATTTTGACGTGAGGCGCGTTGGGTTAATTGACTTAAATTATGTGCTTCGTTCTGCACAAGCAACCACCACCATTCGCAAGCTACTTGACGAAAAAAGGAATGAATTTTCTGCTGAATTTCAGGAAGTGGAAACTGATTTGCTTCAGCGTGAACGTGAATTGAACTTAAAGCGCTCTATATTATCAGAAACAGATTTCAATGAAGCGTTGCAAGCCTTTCAAGAAGAAGTGGCCCAGGTGCAAAAAGAAATCCAGTTTAAGCGCAATTCCCTTGATCAGGCCTTTCAGCAAGCGCAGGAAAATTTGCGAAAAATAACTATGGAAATTGTGACTGGAATTGCGACCAGAGAACAGTTGGATATGGTTGTGAACCGCGATACAGCTCTGATTTTTCGCCCTGCGTTAAATATCACAGAAGAAGTGTTGTTCACATTGAATGAAAAAACAAAAAACGCTCGTATCGAAGTGGGTGAATTACCGTTTTAAGGATAATGCGGAGCTAAAATCGTGGCGATCGATACAGAATTTCATCCCGTAACAAGCAGACTGACTGTTGCACAAGCCCTTGAATTGGCAGAGGTGAGAGCCGTGGGTGGTGCAATAGATCTTGTGATCACGCATGCCAGCTTGCCAAAAGATGCCGCAAAAGGCGCCGTGATATTGGCAGGAAATGCGGATTACCTTGCACAGGCTGGCACTGTTAAAGATTGTGTGATCATCACAACTGAAGATTTAGCGGCGAATTGCCCTGATCAGAATGTCGTTCTTATTGCCCAAAACCCTCGGCTGGCATTTGCAAAGATCTTGCAAGCGCTTTATGCCACATCACAAGCCTCATCTGTGTCTAATAGCGCTGTGATTGATGAAACAGCGGTGATTGAAGATGGTGCCTTTATCGGGGCTTATGCGGTAATTGGTGCGCATGTGACAATTGGTAAGGGGGCCGTGATTGGCGCACATGCCGTCATAAATGATCATTGTGTGATTGGCGCAGATACTGAAATTGGCACTCATTGTTCGATCAGCTATAGCAAAATAGGGCAGGGTTGTTCGATTGGCGCGCATGCTGTGATTGGCGCACAAGGCTTTGGGT
This sequence comes from Puniceispirillaceae bacterium (SeqCode), assembly GCA_049889495.1. GTDB lineage: Bacteria > Pseudomonadota > Alphaproteobacteria > Puniceispirillales > Puniceispirillaceae > UBA685. Next base: position 10,807 of record JBMHDH010000006.1, read on the forward strand.
TTGAAATGACCAATGAGGGGGCCATGCGCTTGCCACATTTGGGTCTTGTGATCATCGGTGATGATGTTGATGTCGGCGCGCATTGTGCGATTGACAGAGGTGTTTTGGATAACACGATCATATCTGACCATGTGATGATCGATAATCAGGTGCATATTGCGCATAATGTTATGATTGGCAGTCACGCGATTATCTTAGCGCAGGTTGGTATTGCTGGCAGTGCTGAAATTGGTAAAAATGTGATCATTGCTGGCCAGGCTGGTGTGAAAGATCATGTGCGTATTTTCGATAATTGTGTGATCCTTTCAGCCGCTAAGGTAACAAAAAATATCGAAAAAGCAGGTGTTTATGGTGGCTATCCTGCGATTGAAGCCAAGCAACATTGGAAAGAATTGGCAGCTTTGCGCCGTCTTGCATCACACAAATCTTCAAAAAAGACCTCATAGAAAAAGTTCTGATAGAAAAGAAAGGGACAGAAATGGCCGATATAGTAACAGAGATGGATTATGGCGCGATTTTAAAAGCAATTCCACATCGCCCGCCCTTTCTTTTGATTGATAAGGTGGTTGATATTGTGGCTGATGAAAGCGCAACAGGCATCCGCGCTGTGTCTAGTAATGAGCCTTATTTCGCAGGTCATTTCCCTGGTCATCCCGTCATGCCAGGTGTTTTGATTGTCGAAGCCCTTGCACAAACGGCTGCCTGTCTTGTCTCTGCGACCTTGCAAGGTGAGACAGATGATAAGCTTGTCTTTTTCACAACCATTGACGGGGTAAAATTCCGTAAACCTGTTTTGCCAGGTTGTTTGCTTGAGTTAAAGGTAAAAAAAGTATCAGCGAGGGGGCCTTTGTGGAAATTCACAGGTGAGGCTCATGTCGAGGGCAAAAAAGTGACAGAATGTCAGTTTTCAGCCATGATGATTGACCCAACTGCCTCTTAAGAGAAAGCCTGTTATGTCGCAAATTCATGAAACCGCTATCGTCAATTCTAAGGCTGAAATTGGTGAGGATGTTGAAATTGGCCCTTATGCGATTATTGGCCCAGATGTCACGATTGGTAAGGGGTGTAAAATCCACGCACATGCTGTCATTGAAGGACGCACAACGCTAGGGGTTCATAATGAAGTTTTCTCATTTGCTTGTTTGGGAAAAGCACCGCAACACCTCAATTACAAAGGTGAGCCAGCGCAATTAATCATTGGTCATCACAATATCATCCGTGAACATTGCACCATGCATATCGGTACGGCAGGCGATAATATGAAAACCATTATCGGCAGTCATGGCATGTTTATGGTGGCAAGTCATGTGGCACATGATTGTGTGGTTGGTGATCATATGATTTTGGCACAAAATGCGGCTTTGGGTGGGCATGTGAAAGTGGGGGATCATGTCTATTTTGGGGCCTATGCTGCGGCACATCAAATGGTGCGTATTGGTCATAGCTCGATTATTGGTGCGATGAGCGCGGTGGTCGCTGATGTCATCCCTTATGGGGCTGTTTATGGAGAGCGCGGCTATTTGAATGGCCTAAATCTGATTGGGATGAAACGGCGCGGAATGAGCCGTGAAGATATCCGCTCTTTGCGTGAAGCCTATGATGCCTTATTCCAATCAGATGATGTGTTCCAAACTGCCTTGGCACGTGTCGCCATTGATCTAGGCGATGTCAAAGCGGTACAAGATGTTGTGGATTTCATCCAAGCTGATAGCAAACGAAATTTATGTTCTGTAAAGAAGACATAAGATGATGAAGATCGGACTTGTGGCAGGCGGTGGCGCGCTGCCAGCTTTGCTTGAAAAAGCCGCCTCTGTCAAAGGAGTTGAGCTTGTGATTGTCGCTCTTGATGGGATGGCAGATGCGTCATTTCAGACAGAGACTGTCTGCCATCTGGCCCTAACTGAGCTAGACTCTATTATCGCCTATTTCAAATCAGAAGGCGTGTCAGATATCATCCTTGCTGGTAAGGTGACAAGGCCAGATATGTCTGCGGGTGCCAAAATTGACGCAAGCACCGCTGCCTTGCTTGCCCAAACATTGCCACTTGGTGATGATGCCGCATTACGCGCTGTGTTACAGTTTTTGCAAACATCTGGCTTGAACGTTATCCCTTTGCAAGCTGTGTTATCTGATCATGTGCTTGAGGCAGATTTTGATAGTGAGGCTGGCACAGACATGCCGCATGATATGGTCGCATTGGCGTTGAAGGCGCATGAACAACTATCCCCGTTGGATTGTGGGCAGGCTCTATTGTTACAGGGGCAAAGATTGCTTGCGATTGAAGCGGCAGAAGGCACAGATGAGATGCTAGCAAGAGCGACAAGCCTGTCTGTAAAGGGGGCAGGGTCTGTCATGTTTTTTAAAGCGTCCAAAACAACACAGAATAAGCTTCTTGATCCGCCTGTTTTTGGTATGGCCACTTTGCAACATTGTGTAGCGGCTGGGGTATCTCTGATTGCGCTAGAAGCAAAACATTGCATCATTGCCGCGCCCCTAGATGAGGTGTTGGCATTTTGTAAAGCGCACCAAATGCGCCTGATTTCCGTGACATGTGAGGCGGGGTAGGCAAGATGGCAGAGGCTTATATCCTTGCAGGAGAGCCCTCTGGTGATGTTTTGGCATCTGCCTTAATGCGCGCGCTTGCAACCGATTATCAAGGCTGGCATGGCATTGGCGGGCCTTTGATGAAGGATGCTGGTCTGGTCAGCAAGCATGATTTTCAAAAATTGCATATTTTGGGGCTGTTAGAAGCCATTCGTCACTATGCCAGCTTAAAAAAACTGCTGCATCAGATGATTGATGAGGTATGCCAGCTGCGCCCTGATATAATCTTTACGGTTGATACAAAGGCCTTTTCGTTACGATTTGCCAAAGAATTAAAAAAGAAAATGGCGCAGATTGGCTGGTCCGCACCCATTATCCATATGGTTGCGCCAACCATTTGGGCCTATGGTGCAGGGCGCAAAGCTGCCTTCGAAGATGCTTTTGACGGTATGTTATGCCTGTTTCCGATGGAAATGGGGTTGTTTGATGCCAAAAAGCTGAAGACAGCTTTCATTGGTCATCCTGCCGCTTATCGCCCTGTGATTTCGCGACCTGTTGTAACGCCTTCACAAGATCACCCGCTTTCGGTGCTTCTTTTGCCTGGGTCTCGGCGTTCTGAGGTGTCTCGCTTGCTTCCACAATTTTTACAAGCATGCGAGATAATCGCAAAACAGCAGGATATCACTGTCATCATACCGACCATTGAAAATGTGGCAGATGATGTTAAAAATTTAAGCAAAAACAGCGGGATAGAAATCACCATTGATGTGAAAAAAACAGCAGTTCAAGATGCGTTTTCATCATGTGATGTCATGATTGCCGCATCAGGAACGGTAACATTAGAAGCGGCATTGGCGGCGATGCCAGGCATCACAGCTTATCAATTATCCCCGATGATCGCAGCGGTGATGCGTCGGCGTTTTCAGTTAAAAGACCCGATTTTGCCGAATATTATATTAAATGACCGCGTCTATCCCTTTTTTTTCCAAAAACATGTGACAGCCCAAAATTTGGCAAATGCAATCCTCAAACAATCCGAAGATGCTGACGCCACACAAGCTAAATTAACCAAGCAAGCCGAAGCCTTGCGCCGTGCCTTAACAACAGATGATGACAGTTTCGAAGCTGCGATACAAAAGGCCGTAAAGTCTCTATTATAGCCATTTAATCATAAAAAAAGGCAGCCTTTCGCCGCCTTTTTATCTGTGATGTAATTATCTCTTAGCGTGATGATAGATCTTTATAATCGCGCATGGTTGGTCCAGTGTAAAGCTGGCGTGGGCGACCAATACGCTGTGTGGGATCTTCGATCATTTCTTTCCATTGAGAAATCCAGCCAACCGTTCTGGCAACAGCAAATAGCACTGTGAACATTGAGGTTGGGAAGCCAAGCGCTTTGAGGATAATGCCAGAATAGAAATCCACATTTGGATAGAGCTTTTTATCAATGAAATACTGATCTTTCAGAGCCAATTCTTCAAGTTCCATTGCCACTTCAAGAAGCGGATCATTGATACCAAGCTTACCCAATACCTCATGGCATGTCTCGCGCATTACCTTAGCGCGTGGGTCGAAATTCTTGTAAACGCGATGACCAAAGCCAAATAGACGGAACGGATCATTCTTGTCACGCGCCTTATTGACATATTCAGCCATGCGGCTTGTATCGCCAATTTCATTAAGCATATCAAGAACCGCTTCATTCGCGCCACCATGAGCAGGGCCCCACAAAGATGCGATGCCTGCCGCGATACAGGCAAATGGGTTCGCGCCTGATGAGCCAGCTAAACGCACAGTTGAGGTAGATGCGTTTTGTTCATGATCAGCGTGAAGGATCAAAATCTTATCCATCGCCTTTGAAAGCACAGGATCAACTTCATAATCTTCTGCAGGGACGGCAAAACACATATGCAAGAAATTTTCAGCATAATTCAGATCATTGCGCGGGTAATTAAACGGCTGACCAATTGAATATTTGTAAGCCATGGCGGCCAATGTTGGCATTTTTGCGATCAGTCTGCGTGATGCAATTTGGCGCAAATGTGGATCAGAAATATCTGTTGAATCATGATAAAAGGCAGAAAGCGCGCCTGTTACGCCGCACAAGATGGCCATTGGGTGCGCGTCGCGGCGGAACCCACGGTAAAAATTCGATAATTGTTCATGAACCATCGTGTGATTGGTGATGGCGTGATCAAATTCTGTCTTTTCCTGTTGATTTGGCAATTCACCATTTAACAGCAAATAGGCCACTTCCAAGAAATCAGATTCATTGGCCAATTGTTCAATTGGGTAACCGCGGTGAAGCAAAATCCCTTTTTCACCATCGATATAAGTCAGGCCAGATTCGCAAGAGCCTGTGGCACCATAACCGGGATCATAGGTAAATTTGCCTGTTTCGCCATATAGCTTTCGGATATCAACAACATCTGGGCCAATTGAGCCGCTCATTACAGGAAGTTCGGTTTCTGTGCCTGTGTCCTTATCGACAAGATAAAGTGATTTTGTTGTATCAGCCATTTAGCCCCCCAATTAAGACCCCCATGTCAAATTTACCAGTTGTAAATTTCAGATGGTCTCTATTTCAAATTTTCTATTTCGGGCGAAATATAACTGAAAGCTTTAAGATTTGCAACTTGAAACGATGCGTGAGGCGACTTCTTGTTTTCCTAAAGCGACGATAATATCGGTTATGGAAGGCGATGTTTTGGTGCCTGTGATGGCTGCACGAAGCGGTAATCCAATATGTTTCATCTTCAAGCCTTCTGCTTCTAGGAACGCGGCCATATGCGCTTTTAACGCGTCCAAATCTTGCAATTGATCTGGCAGTGAGGCGGCAAAGCGAAGCAATAAGGCCTTGGCATCTTCGCTAAGAAGTGCGGCGGCATCTTCTGTCATTTCTGGAACTCCATCATAGATCAGGTAATCCTGTCCAGCAGATAGGGCAACCAATGTTTGGGCACGATCTGTTAACAAAGGCATCAAAGATATCAGCCTGTCTTTGGCATCTGGCGAGATGGTTGCTGCGTCATAATGCGTTAAAATATGATCTGCCAAGCTTTCAGCGGGCGTGGCTCGCATATGAAATTGGTTCACAGATTGCAATTTATCTGTATCAAACCGAGCTGGTGCTTTGCCCACCTTTGCCATATCAAACCAAGAAATGGCTTGATCCAATGTGAAATATTCTTCATCGCCATGTGACCAGCCAAGACGCATCAAATAATTGATCATCGCCTCTGGCAGATAACCCGCATCACGATAAGCATCAACGCCCAAGGCGCCATGTCGTTTTGATAATTTTGCCCCATCAGACCCATGGATTAAGGGGATATGAGCAAAAATTGGCACATCCCAGCCCATCGCTTCATAAACCATTTTCTGGCGAAAGGCGTTATTCAAATGATCATCACCACGGATAATATGCGTGATGCCCATATCATGATCATCAACGACAACCGCTAGCATATAAACGGGTGAGCCATCTGAACGCAAAATCACCATATCATCAAGCTGTGTGGCCGCCACGGACACATCACCTTGCACCATATCCGTGATAGAAATTGTGCCGTCATCTGGCATTTTGAGACGGACAACAAAGGAGGTATCCTTTGGCGCGTCTTCGGCAGATTTATCACGCCAAGGAGAGCGCAGAGATTGCCCTGTTTCACGCGCTGTATCTCGCAGATCTTGCAAGTCTTCTTCTGACAGATAACAGCGATAGGCATGTCCACTTTCCAGCAGGTGATGTGCTATTTCAGCATGCCTATCAGCGCCTTTAGATTGCATAATGGCTGGCGCATCACCGCCAAGACCAAGCCAATTCAGCCCCTCATGAATCGCATCAATCGCTTCATCTGTTGAACGCGCTTTATCTGTGTCCTCAATCCGAAGCACATATTTGCCTTGATTGGCTTTGGCAAAAACACAATTGAACAACGCTGTTCTGGCTCCGCCAATATGAAGAAAGCCTGTGGGAGAGGGGGCAAAGCGTGTAACGACACTCATAATTCTTTAACCATTTTGCTGTTTGATAATCTGGCAAGGGGTTTTGCGCCACTGAACTGGCAATGATTTGGCAATGATCAGGCGGTGCGTTACCCATTACCATAGGATGTAGCGCAAAAATGTCACAACTGCCATTGCAAAATCAAAATTTGCCGCGCAAACCACCTGTTCGTCTTTATGACCAAGGTAAAATCAGCAGCCTGTTAATGGGCAGTGTGACAAGCGGTGTTGTGATCAGTGATCTGACAAGCACGATTTATTTTTTGGTGCTGGTCTTGCTGGCTGGTATGATTTGTGCGGCACTACGCTTTTATCATCGCGCCCTTAGCGGCTTTGTGGCGTTGGCGGTGACAGCGTTCAGCCTTGGTGGTCTTGCAACAGAAATAGAGCAATGGCGGTTAACCAAACCGCTTATTACAGCCCAAGCTGATCTGTGGATTTCTGCGGATGTGATTGGTTTTGAGGATGTTCATAATGATAAGACGGGACGGCGTGTCAAATTTTGGCTTACCAATGTGCAAGATGAGACGGGCGCAACCCTTACCTCTGATATTATTCGGCTTGTCGCAGATCAGGTACCAGATAAGCGCATTCAGATTGGTGATCAGCTAGCAGGGTCTGTGCGACTGTATCCCTTATCACCACCTCTTTTTCCGAATTGGCCAGATTATGCGCGTAAATCATGGTCTGACGGCATAGTGGGGACGGCCTATGGCATTGCACCGCGCCTTATATCACAGCCAAAGGGCAAAACAGCCTTTGGTTTGATAACAAGGTTACGGCAAAAAATAGCGCATCAAATCGAGACTGATTTTCCAAATAACCAACAGACAACAAGTGATCAACAAAAGCTAGCAAAAGCCCTGTTAATTGGAGAACGCGATCTATCAGATGCGGCGTTTTACGATGTCTTTCGAAAAGCAGGATTGGCCCATTTGCTTGCCATATCTGGATTGCATATGGGGTTATTTTGTTTTGTGTCTATGGTGTCATTCGCGTTATTTTGGCGCTGTTTTCTGGCCTATCAAAACAGATCGCCATTCACAAAGGGGCGGTGATTATCGCGGTTGTAAGTGGGTTATTCTATTTGCTTCTTGCCGATATTCCCATCAGCGCTTTACGGGCCTATGCCATGGCATGCTTGATTTTGTTCGCTGTTCTGACTGATCGCCATGCGCTGAGCCTGCGCAATCTCAATATTGTTTTTGTCGCCATTATAATAGCAAGCCCATCCTTGCTTTATCAGCCCGCCTTTCAATTATCTTTTGCGGCAACCTATGGCATTGTTTTCTATGTTAATTTTGCGCGTCAGAACGCGATTTTATTAGCAAGAGTGCCGGTGATATCAGCGATGGTAACAATCGCCCTGACATCAGCCTTGGCAAGTGCCGCGACTTTGCTTTATGTCGCCTATCATTTTGGTATTGTGACCATTTGGTCAGTGCCAGCCAATGTGGTTGCCATCCCCTTGACGGCCTTTTTCATTATGCCGATGGCGGTGATTTATCTGATTTTGGCAATAATAGATGCCAGTTTCTTGATTGTCTGGCCCTTTTCAGCAACCTTGTCTGGTTTGTTGTATCTCGCACAGTGGGTAAGCCAGCTGCCTTATACCGATATTTGGGTATCCAAGCCGCCACAGATCTATTTGTGGGTTATGCCTGTAGTGCTTTTGTGTGCTTATCATAGTCAAAGACTGATGCGCTATGGCGCACTTCTATTTTTGATTATTTTAGGGGTGGCGCGCTATGGGCAAGGGGTGCCTATTGGTGTTTTAACAAAGACGGGCAAGGGGTGGGATATTGCAATAAAGGCAGAGGCCACGCTCTATCACAGCCATCATCTTTCAGCCTTTTGGCAATCGTCTTATCAAAAAATATTAGGTCATTTTGATTCAAAAATTAGGCAAAGTTGCCGTTATAACTGTCTGATTAAATACAATAATAATACGATTATTTTGCATAATAAGGGCGAGAGGAAAAAGATATGTGGCTATGATAATCTTGTGATTATCTCAGAAACAGACCCTGTTTGTGAAAGGGCCCGATTTATCCCATTGCCGCCTTCGGCTGAGAGCGCCTATCTCTATCACAAAGATGATGGTGTTTTCATCATAACACCATCACCTGATTATGATCTGGCAAAGGCATGGCGCGCCAAGATAAAATAGCCGCTTTTCTTTGCTAGGGGTAAAGTTAGCCGTAATTGCGGATCAACCCTGCCAGCTTGCCTTGGATGCGGACGGCATTTGTGCTGAAATAGCGGGTTTGATATTGCCGATTGGCAGGCTCTAGCCCAATGCGCCCATCTTCTTTGCGTAAGGTTTTTAACGTTGCTTCATGATCATCAATCAAGGCGACAACAATATCCCCATGATTGGCGATATCGGTTTTGCGGATGACCACTGTATCACCATCATGAATGCCAGCTTCGACCATGGAATCCCCGACAATTTCAAGCGCGAAATGCTCGCCACCGCCAATCATAGAGGCGGGAACATCCAAAAAGCGCGTGTGATCTGACAAGGCTTCGATAGGGGTGCCAGCAGCGATTTGGCCAAGCAATGGCAGAGATAAGCTGTTACTTGATTGGAACTCTGCGTGAATGACATTATGGCTTTCTTTTGTATCAGCAGGTGAGGCAGATGGGGTGTCAATGATCTCAATCGCTCTGGCACGGTTGGCAAGCCGCCTGATATGGCCGCGTTCTTCAAGCGCTGAGACGAGACGGTGAATGCCTGATTTGGATTTTAGCCCAATCGCATTTTTCATTTCATCGAAAGAGGGCGCGTGATCAAATTCGCTTTGATACTCTTTTAAAAAATTCAACAATTCTCTTTGTTTTGCTGTCAGCATACCAGCCTCCAAAATTCATGTTCTGTATCTGTTCTATAGGATTAAAAAGAACAAATCAAGAATTAATGAAGGAAATGCTAGAATCCCATAGGAAGAAGCGCGATTTTTACCGTATCACCTTCGCGAATGGCGGGGTCATGAGCAGGTCGGATCAGAAAGGCATTGGCTCTCGATAAGCGGTGCATCATGGCACTATCTTGCTTCGAAAAGGCGGTGACTTCCCATTGCCCTGCTTCATTTTGGCTGGCAATGGAACGAAGGTAATCTTCTCTTTGGTCATTTTCAGCGAGATCATGTGTGCAAATGGCATCAATGGTCGTGACATCAAGGTTGCTGTGCCCCATCATGTGACCAAGCACAGGGCGTAAAAACACAAAGCTGCACACCGCGACTGACACAGGATTGCCAGGCAGGCCAATCAGAGGCGTATCCGCCATATGACCAAAGATCAATGGTTTGCCAGGCCGCATGGCGATTTTCCAAAATTCAAGCCCCGAATCTGCGCCAGATTGTAAATCTGTCACGATGAAATCATATTTGCCAACGGACGCACCGCCTGTTGTCACAATCAAATCATAGTGAGAGGGGTCAGGGATAGTAGCCGCCAGCGCACCAGCTTCATCAGGCAGAACCCCCAAATCCGTTACGTCTGCGCCTGCTTGGCTAAGCACGCTTGCTAAAAAGACAGAATTTGAATTGATCAATTGGCCAAAACGTGGAATCCCACCAGCTGAAACTAGCTCATTGCCTGATGATAAAATCGCAATTTTTGGCTGGGCTTTCACCATCAAGCGTGATTGCAAAGCTGATGCGGCAAGCGCGATATGACGCGCGGTTAAGATCGTGCCAGCTTCAATTAACACATCATCTCTGGCAAAATCTTGCCCTCTATTACGAATGTATGTGCCAGCTTTCACAGGCTCTGGCGGTGTGATATAGCCGTCTTGTTCGCTCACATTTTCTTGCAAAAGAATGGCTGTCGCATTTGGCGGGGTATAGGCACCAGTGAAGATGCGCACCGCTTGGCCAGATTCCAACGCCTTGGTGAATGGCGCACCAGCGGCCGATTCTCCCACCACCTGTAGGGGGGCAGGGGACAGGGTATCGTCTGCTATCACCGCATAACCATCCATGGCCGACATATGAGCCAACGGATGATGCGTACCAGCAACGACATCTTCCATTAACAACCGCCCCACCGCTTGTGGCAGGCCAACGGGTTCGGTGCCCAAGGTGGGAATGGCTTGACAGATTTCCGCCAAGGCTTGTGCAACTGGTTTTAATCCTGACATGAGACCTTATTTTTTTAATGTGACGGATGGCGTAATTAGGGGGCGTTAAATTCGCCCGATTTACCGCCTGATTTATGGGTTAGGCGAATAGTTTCAATCCTAATGGCTTTGTCGGTCGCTTTACACATATCATAGATGGTTAAGGCTGCGACTGAGACTGCCGTCAAGGCTTCCATTTCAACCCCTGTCTTGCTTGTGATCTCACAAGTGGCTTCAATGGTGATGCCGTCTGCCCCAAGAGTTAAGGATAGGCTGACATGATCAAGACCAATCGGATGGCAAAGCGGAATTAGGTTCGCGGTTTGTTTCGCGCCCATAATGCCAGCCAATTCAGCGATTGCCAAAACATCACCTTTTTGCATCTTTTGGTCTGAAATTAATTGCACGGTCTCAGCCTTCAGCCGCACAAAGCCTGCGGCAATCGCACGCCGCTTGCTAGGTGATTTCGCCCCAACATCGACCATATGAGGGCGACCATCCTTGTCAAAATGGGTGAATGATTGGCTCATCTGCTATCCTTTTATTTTTGGCACAGGATTTGCCAAAATATTTTTGGTTGCGGCGCATACATCTTGGCTACGCATCAAAGATTCGCCAAT
>JBMHDH010000007.1:0-4424 GCA_049889495.1 Puniceispirillaceae bacterium (SeqCode)
GTATCAGCGATCGCAAATAAATCTTTTGTGGCTTTATTCACCCCGACATCTGTGGCTTGGGCAGACAGCGCGACAGCCACCAGCAAGGTATAAGGGTTGGTAAATGCCAATTCTGTCTTAGGATCAGGGTTTTGTTTGGATAATCTTTCAAACACAAGATCAATATGTGCCAATTTCATTTTCGCTGCCATATTCCCTATCCTTTTATCTTGCAGTTTGACCTAAGGTCCCATTTTCCCTAGCCCAATAATAACCGGCCCAATAATAACGGGCCCAATTTTTTTGGCGTACTGGTCAAACGCGCTTGGCCCTCTATATAGCAAGATAGCCCTAGATGGTGGCAATGAAAAGGCCAGCTATCAAGATCCAGCTATTGCGATAAAGCGAAATATTTATGTCAGATAACATCTTTCCATCACACAAAGGGCCGGCACGGCATATTGCAACCCGCCCAGATGCCGCAACAAGTGCAAGGCTGGCTGATGGCATGGAACAGGCGACGCTGTTTGACGTTATTACCTTATTGCCACACCGTTCCTTAAGCCATCGTGGCTTTAGCATCTTGATCATGATCTTAGCTGGGTTGGCGTTTTTTATCTCATTAGGGTTTTTCTTAATCGGCGCATGGCCAGTCATTGGCTTTATGGGGTTGGAATTGCTTGTTCTTTATGTGGCATTTCGGTTCAATTACCGCGATGGCAAAAGATTGGAACAATTGGTCATCCATAATAAAGGGCTAGAGCTGGTACGCATCACCCCATCTGGATCAGAAGAAAGGCTGGTCTTTTCAACCCTATGGCTAACAGCCGAAATTCAGAAACCAAAGGGAAAGCGTAATATCTTGGGTCTTCGCCATCATGGCACATTTCATGAAATCGGAGCGTTTTTGCCACCTGTGGAAAAAAAGCAGATTAAAAATCTGATCAATGACACCATTGCGGCCGCACGGCTGATGCCAGAATAAAATCAGAATAAGGTCAGAATAAGAACAGAATAAAAGCCATATAAAATCACATTAGATGGCTGATCACATGCTATTTGTTACAGACCTAGCACATCATCCATTGAATAAAGACCAGCTGGCTTACCTGCCACAAATCGTGCCGCAGATAAGGCGCCTCTTGCGAAAATTGTTCGCTGATTGGCCACATGTGTTAATTCGATACGTTCATCTTCGGCAAAAAACATCACAGAATGTTCCCCTGCCACATTGCCACCGCGCATCACCGCAAACCCAATATCACCTTCATTGCGTTTGCCTGTAATGCCATCACGGCTAGAATCACGCACATCATCAAGCAAGACATTACGCCCCTTAGCGGCGGCATGGCCAAGTGCCAAAGCGGTGCCAGACGGGGCATCCAATTTTTGATTGTGATGGGTTTCAACAATTTCAATATCCCATTCAGGACCAAGAGCGGCAGCTGCTTTTTCAACCAGCTTAGCCAACAGATTCACACCCATAGAGGTATTGGCGCAGTAAAGAATTGGGATCTCTTTTGCCGCTTGTTTGATCAGATCTTCTTGATCATCATCAAGGCCTGTGGTGCCTATAACTAGCGCTTGGCCTGTTTGGCGAGCCGCTGTGATTAATGCCATGGTGCCGTCAGGGCGTGAAAAATCAATGATCACATCTGCCTTGGCTAGCTCAGTTACATCAGATGTGATTGTGCCTGTACCAAATGGCTGGCCAAGATGCGGGCTTGCTGCATATTCCAAACCACCAATACATTCCAAATCATTGCTTTTTTGCGCTGTGGCAAGGATCATTTGACCCATTCGCCCCATCGCACCTGACATCGCAAAGCTTACCATCATTCAAAGACCTTTATTCGGTTATGCTGTTACACATAAATTAAGATTGCCCATAAAGCTTGGGGCTTATCTGTCATCACTGCCAGAAGAATCACTCTGCGTCAAATAGACCTTTGATACGATCATACCAGCTTTTGGCTGTGGGGCTGGCATCACCTGCTTCAGCAAATTCGGTCAGTAATTCTTTTTGGCGATCTGTCAAATTGGTTGGGGTTTCCACCTCGATTTCAATAATCTGATCACCCATAGAATTGCCACGCAATGCGGGCATCCCTTTGCCTCTCATTCTAAATTTACGGGCTGATTGGGTGCCTGCTTCGATGGTCAGGCGCGCCATTTTGCCTGAGATGGTTGGCACATCAATGGTGCCGCCCAATGCCGCGGTGGTCATTGGCAACGGTACTTTGGTATATAAGGTTGTGCCATCACGTTCAAAAATATTATGGCGACGCACATCCACAAAAATATAGAGATCACCAGCTGGCCCGCCTCGCATACCAGCTTCGCCTTTGCCAGACAGGCGAATGCGCGTGCCAGTATCAACGCCTTTTGGAATGGTCACTGATAACGTCTGGCTCTTGGGGGTGCGGCCTTGACCAGAACAGCTTTTGCAAGGGTCAGAAATAGTCTGGCCTTGCCCCTGACAAGCAGGGCAGGTGCGTTCAAGCGTGAAAAAGCCTTGCTGTTGGCGCACTTTGCCTGCGCCATTACAGGTGCCACAATTTTGCGCTGATGACCCTTTGGCAGCGCCTGTGCCAGCACAGCTATCGCAAGATGCCGCCACTTTCACCGTGATATCTTTTTGCAAGCCTTGATAAGCCTCTTCAAGAGAGATTGTCATATCATAGCGCAGATCAGAGCCTTGATTATTCGGGCTGGCGCGGCCACCACCATTAAATTCGTTAAACATCTGATCAAAAATATCAGAAAAACCGCCAGAGCCACCAAAACCGCCGCCGCCAAAACCGCCGCCGCCAAAACCGCCGCCTGCTTGTTGGTCAAATGCCGCATGACCTAGCCTGTCATAAGCGGCGCGTTTTTGGTCATCTTTTAGAACTTCATAAGCTTCTGATGCTTCCCGAAACCGATCTGCCGCTGCTTCATCATCAGGGTTTCGGTCAGGGTGATTTTTCATCGCCAATTTACGATACGCTGACTTGATTTCCTTTTCATCAGCATTGCGGTCTACGCCAAGCACATCATAAAAATCTCTTTTCGACATCACTGCAACCTTATAAGTAAGCCTGTTTGATCAAGAAGGGTGTCTTGCGACAGCTTATATGAAAAAAGGCCTATGAGACACCATCTATCGTGCGACAGACACGCGTTTTCATAAACCTTTTTATCAAGCCATCACCTGCCTTTTGTAAGGCAGGTGATAAAATGGTTAGGCATCTTTTGCCTTATTGTCATCAACTTCTTCAAATTCTGCGTCAACAACACCGTCATCTCCAGCATCTGCCCCAGCTGCGCCATTGGCATTTGCGGCTTCCGCGCCATCACCTTGTGCTTGATAGGCGGCCTCACCCATCTTCATCATGGCTGCTGATAGAGCTTCTGTCTTGGCTTTGATATCGTCATTATCATCACCTTCTAGCGCTGTTTTCACATCTTGCGCCGCTGCTTCTACATCAGCCTTCAAGGCAGGATCTGCGTTTTCACCCATATCAGAGATGGCTTTTTCAGCGCCATGGACCAAAGCTTCTGCTTGGTTGCGTGTCTCCACCTCTTCACGACGCTTTTTATCAGCTTCGGCATTGGCTTCAGCATCTTGAACCATTTGTTCAATATCGGCATCTTCAAGCCCGCCATTGGCTTTGATTGAGATGGCTTGCTCTTTGCCAGTGGCCTTATCTTTGGCGCTGACTTTGACAATACCATTGGCATCAATGTCAAATGTCACCTCGATTTGCGGCACACCGCGCGGCGCAGGTGCAATGCCTTCTAGGTTAAATTGGCCAAGCAATTTGTTATCTTGGGCCATTTCACGTTCACCTTGGAACACAGAAATTGTTACCGCAGGCTGATTATCATCTGCTGTTGAGAATGTTTGTGACTTCTTTGTTGGGATGGTTGTGTTGCGGTCAATCAATCTTGTGAACACACCGCCCAAAGTTTCAATACCCAATGACAATGGTGTTACGTCAAGAAGCAAAACATCTTTCACATCACCAGTTAGAACACCAGCTTGGATTGCGGCACCAGATGCCACAACTTCATCAGGGTTCACACCACGATGTGGCTCTTTACCAAAGAAAGACTGAACCGTTTCAATGATTTTTGGCATACGTGTCATACCACCAACCAAAATCACTTCATCAATTTCTGATGACTGAATGCCAGCATCTTTCAATGCCTTTTTACATGGCTCAAGCGAACGTTCAACCAAAGTGGCGACAAGCTGTTCCAATTTGGCGCGTGTCATTTTCACATTCAGGTGCTTTGGCCCTGTTTGGTCTGCTGTGATGAAAGGCAAGTTAACATCTGTTTGCATCGCAGATGACAATTCGATCTTTGCTTTTTCAGCTGCTTCTTTCAAACGCTGAAGCGCAAGCTTGTCACCACGCAAATCAATGGCATTTTCAGCCTTAAATTCATCAGCTAGGAAA
>JBMHDH010000008.1:0-33006 GCA_049889495.1 Puniceispirillaceae bacterium (SeqCode)
AAAGCCACCAGGAATTTTACCAGCAGCGAATGCCTTTTCCTGATAATTCACTGTTAGAGGAAAGAAATCTTGGCCTGGCTTTGCTGATTTAGCGGCAACAGCTGTGCATAACACAGATGTTTCACCCATTGTGGCAAGCACAGCGCCATCTGCTTGGCGTGCGATTTTGCCTGTTTCTAGAACAAGCTTACGTCCACCCCAATCAATTTCTTTACGATAGATTTGGAACATGTATATCTTCCTTTTTGGTGACGGTTCATCTTATGCCTATAAGTCTCTATCTTTGGTAGGGGCAGGGTTTTTCGCGCATAGCGTAAATATGATCGCGCCTGAAATGAAAACAAAGCATGGCGCCATCAAACAGGCATTCCTTGCATCATTATTTTATGTCATTTCATTTTATTTTATTTTGGAGTTTTGCCTATGAGTCATTTTGACCTTTAGGACTTGAGACCAGAAACGATTTTCTGATTGTCTTCTCCAACCACCCCCTATAGGCAGTCGTCACCTCTTATTTGTTAATCTTTTTACGCTTGGCATGGTTTTATCATTATTTACCAATAAAGAGCAAGAGATGAAAAAAGCCTGCAAAAATTCTTTGCAGGCTTTGAATTTTTATATGGCTATAAAAGCTGTGTAGATTAACGGCGCAAGCCTAGCTTTTCGATCAAAGCCTTATATTTGGCTTCATCACCACGCTTGATATAATCAAGCAGGTGGCGGCGTTGACCAACCATTGTCAAAAGACCACGACGTGAGCCGAAATCTTTTTTGTGTGTTTTCATATGTTCTGTAAGGTTGCGGATACGCTCTGTAAGAATCGCAACTTGAACTGAGGCAGAGCCTGAATCTTGGGCATTCGCGCCAAATTCAGCAATTAATTCTGCTTTTTTATCTTTAGTAATCGACATCGCTATCTCCTTTAATCAGCAGTTAAAAACACGCATAGGCTTTAACCCTTCATCGCGCACCTCAATCAAGGCCACTAATTCGCCATCAACAAGCGCCTTATAAATCGTATCAGGCGCCAAATCTGGCTTGGGTTGCAAAAGCTGTCCATAACGAAGCTTTTGCGCCTCTGCGGTTGTAATCGTCAGTGCCGGGATGTCGTCCAGCGCAGCGACCACAGGTATCACATAGGGTGATGCGGCGGCACTATGTCCTAATTCTTTCAAAAAATCCAGCGAAATTGCATTTTTTGTTGAAAATTGTCCAACAGAGAGGCGGCGCAACTCTGTGACATGCGCCACAGTGCCAAGACGCAGCCCCATATCACGTGCAAGAGAGCGAATATAAGCACCCTTGCCGCAATGCACCTCAAAACGTGCTGCGCTTTCATCACCTTCAAGACAGCGAATAGATTTAATGAAAATCTTGCGTGATTTAAGCTCTGGCATCTCATCAGAATGACGGGCGATGGCATAGGCGCGCTTGCCATCAATTTTCACAGCTGAATAAGCCGGCGGTGTTTGTGAAATTGTGCCAATATAATCAGGCAAAATGGCCTCGACCATGTCTTTGCTTGGCCGTATATCAGATGTTGCAATCACATCACCTTCGGCATCATCAGTGTCTGTTTGAATGCCCCAATGCACCACAAATTCATATGATTTTTCAGCGCCCATCGCATAGGCGGTGGTCTTTGTCGCTTCACCCAATGCGATCGGCAAGATCCCGCTGGCAAGAGGATCAAGCGTGCCGCCATGACCCGCTTTTATGCCACCAAAAATACGGCGCACCATGCCAACAGCAGCAGCTGAACTGATCCCAAGGGGTTTATCAAGGATCAACCAGCCATGCACATGATTGGTATTTTTATGTGTCTGACTCATCACTATCAGACCCAGAATCAGATTCAGAATCAGATTCAGATAAGGCTGGTGGCAGATTGGCAATCAAATTTGACATTTTCTGCGCTTCATCGAAAGATCTGTCTGCCACAAATTTTAACCGTGGCATGCGGCGCAAATGCACTTTTTGGGCGATATAGGTCTGTAAATCAGGGGCGATTATATTCAAAATTGCCACGATTTGTTCCATATCATTGCCGCCAAGCGGTGTGACAAATGCCTTAGCATTTGACATATCAGGGCTAACAGAAACTTCAGAGACTGTTACCGAAATGCCTTCCAATTCGGGGACATAAATATCACCACGCGTTAAAGCTTGCGATAATTGGTGGCGGATTTCTTCACCGACACGCAATTGCCGTTGGCTTGGCGCTTTTGAAGGGGCACGTTTGCTCACTACCGCTCTCTTACTACAATCACAATGGGCTATCGTTTCACAAAAGACGCTTAATCTAGCGTTCTTGCAACTTCGGTCACCTCAAAACATTCAATCACATCACCTTCTTGGATGTCTGAATAATTTTCAAAGGCCATACCACATTCAAACCCGTTATTCACTTCTTTCACTTCATCTTTAAAGCGTTTCAAAGTCTTCAACGAGCCTTCATGGATAACAACATTGTCCCGCAACAAACGCACCTTACAGCCACGCTTAATGACACCTTCAGTAACAAAACAACCAGCAATCTTGCCAACTTTTGACACAGAGAAGACCTGACGAATTTCTGCGTAACCGATGAAATCTTCTTGTGTGTCTGGGCTAAGAAGACCGCCCATGGCCGCTTTCACTTCATCAATCAATTCATAAATGATGGAGTGATAGCGAATTTCCACGCCATCACGCTTTGCCAAATCACGCGCTTGCGGGATAGCACGCACATTAAAGCCGATGACAAGCGCGCTTGACGCCGCGGCCAATGAGATATCTGATTCAGATAACGCACCAACACCGCCAGCAAGGAAGCGGACTTTCACCTGTTCTGTGCCTAGATTTTCAAGCGCGACCTTAATCGCTTCTAGCGAGCCATGAACATCTGTTTTAATCACCACTGGCAATTCTTCAGCTTCACCTGCGGCAATCGCAGATAGCATCTGTTCGACAGATCCGCGGGCTGAAACAACAGCTTCTTTTTCTCTGATCACACGTTTGCGATATTCTGCAATTTCACGCGCTCTGGCTTCTGATTCAACCACGGTAAAGCTGTCACCTGCCATCGGGGTGCCGTTCAAGCCCAAAATTTCAACAGGCTGAGATGGTGTCGCTGTTTTCAGCTGTTCGCCGCGTTCATTCAACAAAGCGCGCACACGCCCTGATTCGGCCCCGATGACAAAGATATCACCCACATTCAAAGTGCCGCGTTGAACCAATACAGTTGCAACAGAGCCTCTGCCACGTTCGACTTTGGCTTCGATCACAGACCCTGTGGCATCACGATTCGGGTTGGCTTTTAATTCAAGCATTTCTGATTGCAACATGATGGCGTCTTCTAGCTTTTCTAGGCCTTCGCCAGTATGAGCTGAGACATTCACTGCCAAAATATCGCCGCCGAAATCTTCTGTGATAATTTCATGCTGAAGCAAATCTGAACGCACCTTGGCAGGATCTGCACCAGGTTTGTCACATTTATTCACAGCCACAATAATCGGACATTCTGCGGCTTTGGCATGATTGATCGCTTCGATGGTTTGTTCTTTTACAGAATCATCAGCTGCCACAACCAAAATCACGATATCTGTGGTATTGGCACCGCGCAAACGCATTTCGGTAAAGGCCGCGTGACCAGGTGTATCAATAAATGTCACCACATTATCTTGTGCTGTTTTAATTTGATAAGCACCAATATGCTGTGTGATACCGCCTGATTCACCAGCCGCCACATCTGTTTTGCGGATGGCATCAAGCAAGCTTGTCTTACCATGGTCAACATGGCCCATGATGGTGACAACTGGCGGACGTGGCATCAATGTGCCTGCATCATCTTCTTCCCCACCTAAACCATCTTCGATATCGGAATCAGAAACACGGCTGACCTTATGACCAAATTCAGCTGTGACAAGTTCCGCTGTATCAGCGTCAATGCTTTGCGTCACAGTCGCCATAATGCCAAGCTTCATTAATTCTTTGACCACATCAGCGGCACGTTCGGCCATGCGGTTGGCCAATTCTTGAACTGTAATGGTATCTGGGATGACCACATCACGTACCTGTTTAACCGCTGGCTGTTCGTCTCGCATACGGGCTTTTTCACGTTGGCGACGCACAGAAGCAAGGGAACGTTGACGACCGCCACCCTCGCCATCAGACAAGGCTTGTGAGATTGTCATTTTGCCAGATTGGCGGCGCGCAGGGCCTTCACGTCTAGCAGGTTGGCGACGCTGATTTGCCTCATTATCTTCAACGCGTCTGCGGCCTCCTGATGGGCGTGATGGTGCTGCATCTTCGACAGGACCAGGCTGTTGGTCAGCCACACGCGATGGCGCAGCGCTTCTTGCAGCTTGTTCTTCTGTGGCTTTGCGGCGCGCGGCATTTTCGGCAGCACGCTTGGCTTGCTCTTCAGCACGCTTGCTTTGCGAAAGCTTTTCAATTTCTTCTAGTTCAGCCAATTCAGCGCGGCGTCTTGCCTCTCTTGGTGATAAAGGCGCTTCTGGTTCAGCCGCAGCTTCTGCTGCGTCTGCTCCTTGCGGTGCCTCTTGGACATCACCTGCTTCGCCTGCTAGTTGTGCAATATCGTCACCTGCCTGGCCTGCAGCGTCATCACCATCTTGCGGCTGGCTCAAACCTTGCTGGAGAACCTGCATACGCTTGGCGCGTTCTGCCGCTGTTAATTTATCATCTGCTTCAATCGCGGCTGTCTTTGGCGCTTCTGTTTTTGGCTCAACAGGCTTTGCTGGCGCGGCGGCTGGTGCTGCTTTTGCGGCTTGATTTCGTGATGGTGGCAAAGGCACTCTTTTACGACGAATTTCCACCTGCACTTTTGAACGCGAGCCAGACGAGCTGCCACGTAATGACGAGGCATCCACATTACCACCAAGTGATAATGTGCCTGAGCCAGACAAGCTCAATGTCTTTGATTTTTTGGTTTCGTCACTCATTTCCGGTCCTTTCCCGGCTTGCTGTTCTGGCCTGTTTCATATCATCTTTAACAGGGCACATTTTCACGATAATCTGTCACATCTTTGTCTTTGAGTGTAATACACCCCGAATCGCCATCCTGACAACCCAAAGGGCGCAGAAAAGGGACGAATCTGTTGATATCCGTTTGGATTTGGGCAGTCAGCCCACCATTTTTGCCTCTCTCATCTGGCAATAGGCCAATATAGGCAAGAGAGTCTCTGCCAAATGGGGCCCCTAAAAAAGAGGCATCAAAGGCATGGCACACCCAATCTGGATCAAGACGCCTGATATGTGATTTGGCTTCTCTTTCAGACGCGTCATTGGCAATCAGCATAGCTTCCATAAAATCATAGCTGGCCAACCGCCCACCACCGCCAATCGCAAGACCAGCACGGCGCGCCAAACCAAGGGTCTGCTGAACACGCTTGCCAAGCAAATCAGTGACCTTATCAATCATCATCTCAGCCTCACAATCTTTGGTTTCGATGTGACGGTGAAATAGATTTTTATCACAAGCGCGATGCAACAAATCTGGGGTGGCTGTCACATAACAGCCACGACCAGGCAATTTATGAGATATATCAGGCACAAGCATAGCATCTGGCCCGCAGACAAAGCGGATCAGATGATGATTTTCAAATGTGTTGCCAGAGGCGATACAGCGACGTTCTCCCATCTACTGTGCCTCTCATCTTTCACATCTCTTATGCATAAATGCGTATCGCCCTTTATAGCTGTAATGATGAAGCGTTAAGGCTGATTATTCAGCCTCTGCTTCACCTTCATTTTCATTTTGTTCTTGTTCATCTTCATCTGCGAACCAATGGGCACGCGCTGCCATGATGATATCACCAGCAACTGTTTCATCATCAATGCCATCATCTTTCAAGAAGCCAACAAGCTCTTCTGAATCAAGTTCTGCCAGATCATCCAATGTTAACACACCATTTTTGGCTAATGTCAAAATCATGCCCATCGACAGATATTCAAAGCTCATTAAATCATCGGCCACTTTCAATTGCGATAATTCTTCGTCAATACGCTTGGCTTCTGCATCAAGGAATTCACCAGCGCGATTGATCAATTCAGCTGCGATATTTTCATCAAAGCCCTGAATTTGCGCCAATTCATCAACAGGTGTTTCGGCAATATCATCCACAGACGCAAAGCCTTCTGCGACCAACAAATGGGCGATGACGTCATCAATATTCAAAGCTTCCATAAAGCGTGTTGAACGGTTTTTGAACTCTTCTTGGCGACGTTCTGATTCTTCGGCTTCTGTAAGAATATCAATATACCAGCCTGTTAATTGCGAGGCGAGACGAACATTTTGACCACGTCTGCCAATGGCAAGAGACAATTGATCATCTGGTACAACCACTTCCATTCTGGCGGCAACCTCATCCATCACGACCTTCGCAACTTCGGCAGGTGCCAACGCATTCACTACAAATGCCACAGGATCTTCTTCAAAGGGGATGATTTCCACTTTTTCGCCTTGCAATTCACCAACCACAGCTTGAACGCGGCTGCCACGAAGGCCCACACAAGCCCCAACAGGGTCAATTGACGCATCACGTGATAACACAGAAATCTTAGCACGGCTTCCTGGCTCTCTTGCCACAGCCTTAATCTCAATCACACCATCATAAATTTCAGGCACTTCTTGGGTAAAGAGTTTTGCCATAAATTCATTGGCAGAGCGTGAAAGGAAAATTTGTGGGCCTCTTACGGCTTGTGTCACTTCACGGATATAGGCACGCACACGATCACCTTGACGCAACAATTCACGTGGGATCATATCATCACGTTGGATAACCGCTTCGGCGCGCCCTAGATCAACAGTGATAGAATAGCTTTCTGCGCGTTTGATGGTGCCGACAACAATTTCGCCAACACGATCTTTATATTCTTCATATTGACGCTCTCTTTCAGCTTCTCTGACCTTTTGGTTAATCACCTGCTTAGCTGTTTGGGCGGCGATACGGCCAAATTCAATTGGTGGCAGAGGCTGGCGGTGAAATTCGCCAATTGCGAGGCTGAATTTTTTGCCTTCTTCAACCGTCATCTGTGTTGCTTCATCTTCAACAAGCTCAACCACTTCAGTCCAGCGCTCCAAAGTAATGGTACCTTGGCGACGATCAATCATGGCTCTGATATCACGGTCTTGGCCATATTTAGAGCGACCTGCTTTTTGAATGGCCTCTTCCATCGCCAGAATCACTTCTTCACGATCAATAGATTTTTCACGTGCGACGACATCTGCAATCTGGATCAGTTCCAGACCTGGGATTGATGATGTATCCATGAATTTGCCTCTATGCTTTTCTTAAAAATTTGGTTCTTATGGTTGTTACAATCATGAAAACAAACCGATAAATAAGGGCCTATTTAATAGGAGGCGCCTTTTTATCAGGGTTTTCAAAATATTCGGTTGGGTCAATTTTGGCGCTGTCAATTTCGTCATAAGCAAAAGCCAGCTGGCCAAAGGTGGTATCTAGCAAAATCTTGCCATCGGCATCGCGGCCTGTCAGACGGCCTTTTAATCTTTTGCGCCCATCTGTCATCTGTTTGAGATGTAATTTGACAAGATCACCATCAAACCGATCAAAATGCGCTTCTCTGGTCAAGGGGCGGTCAATGCCAGGAGATGAAACCTCAAGATTATAGGCATCCTTAATCGGATCTTCTACATCAAGAAGGGCTGCCACATATTTTGAGATTTTCTGACAATCTGCAACTGTCATTTCCCTTGGCTCTAGCGGCTCTGCCATAATTTGTAACTGATGACGGCCCGTGCCTGGGGTGCCTGAATAAAAGACGCGCACCAAATCATAGCCCATCTGCGTCAAAGCAGGGCCAATCATATCTGCAATAATGTCATTTACACCAGCCATCGTTCCAGCCTGTCTGTCTTAATAAATAGTCTGTCTTATAAATCTCTTGTCATTCACAAGACAAAATTGGTCATCATGAGCCCAGAATTTAAGCATGAAAAAAGGCGGCCTTTGTAGCAAAGACCACCGCCCAATGTTCCGGATTTGCACCATTATAACCAGATGGTAAAGAAAAGGCAACCAAAACCCCGAAACGGTGAAATCACCTGCCTTGCCGATGGTTAGAGCCTGATGAAATCAAACCAGCTTGATGCGCGGCCTTCATCTACGCCTTTTGCCATATAGCGTGTTTCTGGCCAGCCATCAGGGCGGTTGCGCCAGTCATCTGGCCCATTGGCCAACCATTGAAATCTGTCATCTGCCATCGCCTCAGCCAACAACCAGCTCTTGGCAATTGGATGATCCGATGCCATGCGAAGCGAGCCACCTTTGCGGATCAGGCGTGCCAACCTGTCGCGCATAGAGGCTTGCAAGATTCGTCTGCCAGCATGACGCTTTTTGGGCCACGGATCTGGAAACATAATATAGGCCCCTGCCAAACAACCATCTGGCAAGTCATCTAGGATCAAGCGCACATCGTCTGGCCAAATCCGAATATTTTTCAAACCCCTATCTTCAATGTGACGCAACAGGCTTGCCACACCATTGATAAAAGGCTCTGCACCGATAAAGCCACATTCTGGCGCTGCTTGCGCGATGCTTGCCAAATGCTCGCCACCGCCAAATCCAATTTCAAGAAAAATATCATCTGGGTTATGGGTAAACAGATCAGTAAGGGATGAAAGACCAAGCGGCACAGCGATTTCTGGCAAGCTGTTATCAAAGAGCGCCTGCATTTGGCCGCGCAAAGGACGGCCTTTGCGTCTGCCATAAAAAGGCAACTCGCCCTTAGGGCCTTTTAAATTATCACGTGTGATTTGCGTGCCAGACATTTGTCATCACATCAGCTAGGTTATGCCAATTGAGATGCGATATCTGTGGCTTCCCACGGGAATGTGCCAGGGCCTGCTTCACCTGCTTTGCGACCAAAATGACCATAAGCAGACGTTGGCACATAAATAGGTGCGTTCAAGCCTAAATGCGTGCGAATGCCCTTTGGTGTCAAATCAACCAGCTCACGCAATTGTTCTTGCAATGCACCATCATTGCCAGAGCCTGTGCCATGTGTGTTCACATAAACAGAAACAGGCTTTGCCACACCAATCGCATAGGCCAACTGAATGGTACATCTATCGGCTAGGCCAGCGGCCACCACATTTTTGGCCAAATAACGCGCCGCATAAGCCGCTGATCTGTCCACCTTTGTTGGATCTTTGCCAGAAAAGGCACCGCCACCATGCAACGCTGCACCACCATAGGTATCCACAATAATCTTGCGCCCTGTCAGGCCAGCATCACCATCTGGGCCGCCAATTTCAAACATCCCAGTTGGATTCACCAGTAAATCATCAGCCGATACCATCCAGCCATCAGGCAAGACATCTGCGATAATCGGTGTCACCAATTTTCGGATTTCATCTTGTGTGACATTTGGCGCATGCTGTGTTGATAAAACGATTTTATCAACGCCCACAATGGCACCATTTTCATCATATTTCACAGTCAATTGTGATTTCGCATCAGGACGCAAAATCGAATCTGCATCAGCTTTGCGCACGTCTGTTAATTTTTTCAAAATCGCATGCGCATAATGAATCGGCGCAGGCATCAAATCTTCTGTCTCGCGGCATGCATAACCAAACATCAAGCCCTGATCACCAGCACCTTCTTCTTTGTTATGGCCTTCATCTACGCCTTGCGCGATATGCGCTGATTGTTCATGCAAATAATTTTGAAATTCAAAATGGGCATGATGAAATTCTTCCTGCTCATAGCCGATATCTTTGATCGCCGCACGCACAGCTGGTTCGATCTCAGCCATAATGCTTGCCATTTTTTCAGGGGCGGTTCTGACCTCACCTGCTAGAATGATACGGTTTGTGGTGGCCAATGTTTCACATGCCACACGCGCCTGAGGATCTTGACGCAAAAACAGATCAAGAACGGTATCTGATACTCTATCACAGACCTTATCTGGATGACCTTCAGACACAGATTCAGATGTAAAAAGATAGCTCATGCCAACGCCCCACTTTATAAAAATTCTCGATTGCCATTACTGCCTATTTTCCTTAGACCGGTCAAGTATTATGGTTATTACGATCCCAATCACAGGAAAGATGAATAAAATCATCAACCGATATGTGGCAAAAGGTGTTTGTGCCAATGACGGCGGCATGGGAACATCCAAATAGCCTGCTTGCGATAAGGGTAATACGGCCAGCTCTTTGCCTTTTGCAGAAAAAGCAGCTGAGATACCTGTATTTGCAACACGCAATAATGGCAGACCATAACTGATGGCTGTCATTTTAGTTTGCGCCAAATGCTGGTACGGGCCAGCCGTGTGACCAAACCAGCCATCATTGGTGATATTCACAATCACTTCAGGCCGATTTGTGGCACGGCCTGTTAATGCTGGAAAGATCGCTTCATAACAAATCAAAGGCAGGATCTTTGCGATAGATGGCACGTTTAACGGATAAATGGCGTCACCTTGTGTAAAATCATAATCAGCGGCAATCGCATCAATGAATGACAAAGCCCGCCAAGGCACATATTCGCCGAACGGCACCAAATGGGTTTTGTCATAAAATACATCTTTCTTATCTGGGCTTATGATGACGGCTGAATTGCGGAATAAGTTACGATCATCAATGCGCAACACACCAGCCAGCAAAAGCCCCTTGCCACCTTGGCTTTGGTGATGCGTTGCGATTTGCGATGCCAAGTCATGCATCAAATCTTGTTCTTGGCTGTAATTTCCTGCAAATGCAGATTCAGGCCAAATCACCAGATCAATTTTGTGATCAGATGGGGCGGTTGATAATTGCAC
This sequence comes from Puniceispirillaceae bacterium (SeqCode), assembly GCA_049889495.1. GTDB lineage: Bacteria > Pseudomonadota > Alphaproteobacteria > Puniceispirillales > Puniceispirillaceae > UBA685. Next base: position 10,795 of record JBMHDH010000008.1, read on the forward strand.
CAGCTGCGCCAGATGTTTGGCACGCTCTGTCCTGACCCATTTATCAGATTGCGTGATATTGGGCTGAACCAGCCGTATGATGGGCGCCTGTTTATCTGATAAAATCGGTTCTGCATTATGATGCATATAGGCCAGCCATCCTAACACAACCGCAAGCAAAGCATATGATAGGCTTAACATTTGTTTGGCAAATTTGCTGTTTGACAGATACCAAAAAGGCACAAAAGCGGCCGTGAGAAAGGCCAGAAAATTTAACCCTGTTTGCCCAAAATAAGCCGCCAATAAACCGCTTTCAAAACGCGCCAAAAATACAAGCCCTGGCGCGTTCCACGGAAAGCCTGTTGCGATAAATTCCCGTCCCCATTCTGCAAGGCCCAAAGCAGTGACAAGCATCATCAAGCGGCCTTGTTTTGTGCGCGCGATTAAAAAACCAGCGCCCCCTGCCGCACACCAAAATAGGGCAACAATCACAGGGATACCAAAAAAGCTGAGAGGCAATAAATAGATATAGTCTGCCTCACCCACCAATAAAGAATGGCTGATCCAATAAAGTGAGGTTAAAAACCAACCATAGCCGCCAAGCCCCATATGAAGCGCTGCTTGGCGCCAATTTTGTGATGTAATGCTTTGGTAAAGCACATACCCCATCAGCAAAAAAGCAGGCACCAGCGAAAAAGGGGGCAAGCTGAGGGCAGCAGCAGCGCCCGCTAATAAAGACATGCCGTAAGGTTTAACTTTTTTAAGGCGTGGTGATCTGAAGAAGTGCGTTTCAGCCATCAGGAATGAGACGGCTCTTGGATGGCATCTGACGAGACGCCAGCATTAAAAGAAGGCAGGCCAGTGACACGCAATAATTTGATATGCCGCGGATCACCTTCCATCACTTCAAATTCTATACCAGAGGGATGTTTGATCACCTGACCACGGCTTGGCACATGACCTGCCAATGACAAAACAAGACCGCCAATTGTGTCAATTTCATCACTTTCTTCTTTATCAAGAAGCGGGCCTGTTAAAATTTCCAGCGCGCCAATTTCTAAGCGTGCTTCTGCAACAGCGGTGCCATCATCAAAAACTTGGAAACGTGGCATATTGGTTTCATCATGTTCATCTTCGATTTCGCCGACGATTTCTTCAACCAAATCTTCAATGGTGATCAGCCCGTCAACACCGCCATATTCATCAACCACCAATGCCAGATGTTGGCGTTTCAGGCGCATTTCATGAAGCAAATCAAGCAAGCGAATGGTCGGTGACACAAATAAAACAGGCCGCAATAAGGGCGTTAAATCAAATGGCTTATCACGCTGATAATCACCAGAGGCGATTTGCGCGATCAGGTCTTTCATATGCAAAAACCCAGCCACAGAATCCATATCGCCATGATAAGCAGGCACGCGGCTATGTTGCGCACCCACGATTTTCTGGAAATTTTCTTCGCCATCTACAGACAAATCAATCGATATGATATCTGCGCGCGGCACCATCACATCTTCAGCCGTGATATCGTTTAACCCAAGCATATTGCGAAGCAAAGTGCCCTCATGGCTATCAAACACAACCTTATCTTTGATGGATGTCTCGATCAAATCTGTCAATTCTTCACGGTCAGAGACAGCACGGCTAAAAAACGGAAATATTTTTGACAAAAATTTCATCACATATCTGCCTCAGCATAAGGGTTGGCAACGCCAATTAAGGCAAGTGCCGCACTTTCTAGCGCTTCCATTTCTTCAGCTTCATCATCTATTTCATGATCAAACCCAATCAAATGTAACAGCCCATGGATCATCAAATGTGCCATATGATCTTCTAGTGATATGCCCATATCACGTGCTTCTTTTGCCATAATCTGATAGCCAAATGCCAAATCACCCAAATAGCAATCTGCCTGATTTTCATCAAGGGCATCATCAGGGGCGATAGGCCCATCATCAGATGGGAAAGATAACACATTGGTTGGGGTATCTTTGCCTCTAAATTGCAGATTTAATGATTGCATCTCGTCATCATCTGTCCAGCGACAAGAGACATGAAAGCTTTTATCTGTGATTAGCCCTAGGACGAAATCAGACAAGATCAGGCATGATTTTTGAAATGTTGCATCAAAGGCATCTGACCAAACAGCACTTTGCCAATCAGATGCGGCAAAATCATGTTCTATGACAACCTTATTTTCAAGCTGCCATTCGCGCCCCTGCGAATCATCTGAAACCAAAACGGCGTTCGGACTGTCAGGTTCAGCAGACGCATCAGCCATCTGATCATTATGATTGGCCTGTGCTGTGTGATCATGTGCTGTGTGATCGTTATGTTTGTTCTGAGCCATTGATTGCGTCATGATAATTTCGTCACTTTTCACTATGACTAGATTTCAGTTTGTTTGTCCAGCGTGATTTCAGCCCTAATTTCTGTCTCATAGGGATTATTTTCTTAAAAAGGGCTTATTTTTCATAAGCCTTCAAAATACGCGCCACAACAGGATGTCTTACCACATCTTCACCCGTTAATTCGCTGATTCCGATCCCTTTGACGCCGCGCAAACGCGATACCGCATCTGCCAGACCAGATTGCTGGCCAGATGGCAAATCAACCTGTGTCATATCTCCTGTGATGACCATACGTGATTCTTGCCCAAGACGGGTTAACACCATCTTCATCTGAACAGCAGTGGTATTTTGCGCTTCGTCAATAATCACAAAAGCATTAGATAGGGTGCGCCCCCGCATAAAGGCAAGCGGTGCGATTTCAATTTCGCCAGAGGCCATCATTTTATCAACCTTATCAGCTGGCATCATGTCATAAAGCGCGTCATATAAGGGCCGCAAATAAGGATCGACCTTTTCTTTCATATCACCAGGTAAAAAGCCAAGTCTTTCACCAGCTTCCACCGCAGGGCGCGATAACACAAGACGTTCCACAAGGCGTTTTTTTAACGCATCAACGGCCATAGCCACTGCCATGTAGGTTTTGCCTGTGCCAGCTGGACCAAGACCAAACACCACCTCATGATCAAGCAAAGTTTTGAAATAAGCTGCTTGATTGGCCGTGCGTGGAACGATTTTTTTCTTCCATGTCACAGCCACAGGGCCGCCATCTGATGTGACGGGGGCATCATCTGTGCCAAATTCGGCCTGTCTCATCATATCGGCAATCCAATCTTGCACCACTTTTTCATCTTGCGTTCCCGTTTTGACAAGCTTGCGATACAGATTTTGGATGGCTTTGCCCGTTTGTGTGATGGTGGCTTTATCACCTGTTAATTTAATGTGATTGCCAAAGGTATCAGCTTTGATATCTAGGATCTGTTCAAGCTTGGCCAATGTTTGATTATGTTGTCCGCAAATCAGCGTGAATAAGCTGGCATCTTCAAATGTCACATTTAAGCTTTTTTCAGATGTTGAATTTGATATTTCCGTTTTTCCCACCGAAAATAGCTCCTTTAAAGGCTAACAAGAGATGATTTCAGCTGTCAAAGAATTTTGACGCCCTTGCGTGATTCGCATTGGCAAAATTTGTCCCAATTGATCATCACTGCCTTCAAAATAGACCGATTGCATAAAAGGACTACGCCCCGTCATCTGGCCTTCATAACCCCCAACACGTTCCACCAAAACAGACATGGTGTCACCTTCACAATTTTTGTTAAAGGCCATTTGCTGGGCATCAAGCAATTGTTGCAAAGCAGATAATCTTTCTGATTTCACCGCTTCTTCGACCTGATCTTCAGAATTCGCCGCAGGTGTGCCAGGGCGTTCTGAATATTTAAAGCTATAAGCAGACGCATATTTCACTTGATCTACCAAACGCAATGTATCAGCAAAATCGCTTTGGGTTTCACCAGGAAAGCCAACAATAAAATCACCAGATAAGGCCATATGCGGCACAGCTGAACGCAAGCGATCAATAATCCGCAAATAATCATCTGCGCTATGGCGTCTGTTCATCGCTGATAAAATACGATCTGAGCCTGCTTGAACTGGCAAATGCAGATAAGGCATCAAGGCTGGGATATCACGATGCGCGTAAATCAACTCATCATCCATATCAAGCGGATGAGAGGTTGTGTAACGCAGACGCTCTAGGCCATCAATCTCTGCCAAATGATGTAACAGGCGGCCTAGGCCCCAAATTTTGCCATCTGGCCCTTGCCCGTGATAGGCATTCACATTTTGTCCTAAAAGCGTGATTTCACTGGTGCCACCTGCCACTAATTTTTTGGCCTCATCAACCACTTGGCTAACATCACGTGAATATTCTGCCCCTCTGGTATAAGGGACCACACAAAAAGCACAGAATTTATCGCACCCTTCTTGGACAGATAAAAAGGCAGCTGGCCCTCTTTTGGCAACTTCTTCAGGCAAATAATCGAATTTCACCTCTTCAGGGAAATCAGTATCAATCACATTATTGCGTGCCGCAGGGTCAAGCTGGGTGATCAATTCAGGCAAGCGATGATAGCTTTGTGGCCCCACCACAATATCAACCCAAGGCGCACGGCGGGTAATTTCTTCGCCTTCTGCTTGTGCCACACAACCAGCGACTGTGATCATCATTGAACGGCCAATTTGATCACGCGCCCTGTCTTTTAATTGGCGCAAACGACCTAATTCAGAAAACACCTTTTCAGATGCTTTTTCACGAATATGACAGGTATTCAAAATCACCATATCAGCATCTTCAGGCGCATGGTGCGGCACATAGCCCAATGGCGCAAGCACATCTGTCATACGATCAGAATCATAGACATTCATCTGACAGCCATAGGTTTTAATATATAATTTTTTCATGTGATTTAGATCTGATAGGTTAATGTAACGATTTCAAATTATGTGATTGTCACAACTCATGCGATTTCATTTTGAACATGCGACGCCTGATCACGGCAGCATTTCTCCGATAATGTAGCATGGATTGTGCGCTTTCACAGCCATAATTCCAATATAAGCGCGTCAATTTTTTTAACCCTGCCATCACGCAATTGACCAGCTTTATAATAATTCACTCTTTTGCCAACTGTCATAAATCCAAAGGCAGCATAAAGCGTGATAGCAGCCTTGTTATTTTCAGCAACTTCTAGGATGATCCGCTTGCTATTTTGAGATGCCAAATCAGATCCTAAATCGGCAATAAAATCAGCGAGCAACGCTCGGCCAAACCCTTGGCGGCGATACTGATCCATCACAGCAATTTCAATAATTTCCGCTTCATCAGCTGCTTGCCGCCATAAAAGGGCCGCCGCAATATGATTATCTTGGACAATTTGTTTGGCCAGAAAGCCTGATGTTTTAGCGGTCTGGGACCATAAATCATCACCTGATGGCGTCAAAAAAGACCCATAGCCATAAGCATCAAAAAACCGCGCCAAAGCGGCAAAATCATCTGTTTTGGAAATGGGATAAACCTGCCCAACCATTCGGATCCTGCCATCACGATTTTGTGTTTTGGTCAGCTTGTTTTTTGGGACCAAGCAAAGGGGGTGCCACATAAAGCGCATCCAAAGGCAGCATATCATGGCCAGCGGCGATATCACCTGCGGCCAAAGCAGCAATGTCTTTTGCGCTCATAATAATGGTGTTAATAAGACCGTTTGGGGCATCAGCCTGATTGCCCTCATATTGCTGGTCTGGTGCTGGCGAGCCCTGTTGTAATAGAGGCGGCAAAGCCAGAAATGCGCCAACTTCAGATTGTACCTGATCACATAATGCCTCACGGCTGGCTTCTTGGATATCAGATAGCGGGTTTAAATCAGCATCATATCTCTGCCAGAACAAAACACCGCGCCTTGTATCAGCGGTGGCAATGACAGATGTGATTTCAGGCAGCTGATCAGCTGTCATCTGCCATGCGCGATAGGCTCTGGCGCGCAAGCCATGAACACCACATGCTGGCAAATCACCTGCCAAAGCAAAGCCTTTTGCCGCAGATAAACAAACGCGCAAGCCTGTAAATGACCCAGGGCCAATACCGCTTGCGATATGCGTTACATCACCAAAGGCAAAGCCATTATCTTTGACCACATCAGCCGCAAGCGTCACAAAATGGGCCGCATGGCCATGCAATTGATCAGAACGCCTCTCTTCAATCAAACCATCATTTTGCCATAAGGCCACGCTAGCATGTTCGCCGCTTGCTTCTAAGGCCAATAATAGCCCTGAAAAAGATGCCGCATTATCTTGAGGCACTTTATTCTGCGAATTCGGGCGAGGGGATTGGAAAATACTCATGTCCTCACTCTTAACGAGACTTGCAAAATTGGTCAAAATATTATTACTCTTTGACTATTTTCGGCATGTCGGGCGACGGTTTCATAAAAGCTTGGTAAATAGGGGAATTAAGTTATGTCACTTTTAATCAAAGCGCGCAGATGGATGACATTGGCCTTGACGCTTTGCATGGCCTCACCTGTTTTGGTATCGCAATCTGTTATGGCACAAAACACAGGTGAGGCAGGTGTCTTTCATGCCAGCGTGTTAATGTATCATCGCTTTGATGAAGGCCGCTATCCTTCCACCAATACCACATTAGAACAGCTAGACTCCCATATTGCCTATTTGCAAAAGGGCGATTTTAATGTGATGGCTTTGCCAGAGATTATCAGACGCTTTCAATCTGGCCAAACAGTGCCAGATAGAACCGTCGCCATTTCCATTGATGATGCTTATTTATCGGTTTATGAGAAAGGCTGGCCTCGCTTTCAAGAAGCTGGTTTTCCAATCACCTTATTTGTGGCAACAGATCCCATCGACCGCAATTTGCGCGGCTATATGGATTGGGATCAAATCAGAGATTTGCAAGCCAATGGTGTGACCATTGGATCACAAACCAAAACACATCCGCATATGCACCGTATTTCAATTGAACAGGTGCGTGATGAATTGGCGCAATCAAATGACCGCTTTATCACTGAAGTTGGCTTGCGCCCTGATTTATTTGCCTACCCTTATGGCGAATATAATCTAGCCGTGATTGAGGCTGTAAAAGAGGCTGGCTTTATTGCTGCTTTTGGGCAAAATTCTGGTGTCATGCATAAGGATGATTTAACATTTGAGTTGCCACGTTTTGCCTTTAACGAAGCCTATGGTGATATTAATCGGTTAAGTCTTGCGGCCAATGGCCTGCCGTTGATTGTCTCACAAATTACGCCGCCCGATATGGTGATCTCACAAAACCCGCCTTTTTATGGCTTTACCCTTGCCAAGGATATGGAGCCGAAAAAGCAATTGCGCTGTTTTTCATCACGCTATGGCAAGCTTGATGTGGCCTTACTTGGTCAAAGAGCAGAGATCAGATTGCCAGGGCCGCTAGATGGGCCACGTTTTCGCATTAATTGCACCATGCCTGGCAAAGATGGCAGATGGCGTTGGTTTGGTCGTCAATTCTTAACACGCTAGCACATGGGATGCAGGATAAGGCATCGCGAAATAAACCACTTAAATGAAACCGCTTAGTCGGCCAGCTGGTAATTTTCAAACAGATCAAATCTGTTCTGTAATATCATCGCCTGTAAGGTAAAGATATATTTATCAGCTGTTTCCGCATAAGACCCAAGATATTGGGCCAATTCAATGCCACTGACACGTTCATTATTGGCAAGCAATTCCGCACGAGCTTCGCGCAAATTTTGATAGGCATAATGTGTATTCAAATTATGCATATAGGCAACAACAGAGTCATAAATTGAGGGAAATGAGCGGATCACCGCACGGCTATTTGAAGCCTCTTTTGGCTTAATGCCTGCATCTGCACTCCACGCCCATTGACCAAATAACGCATTACCTTCTTTGGCAAAGCGTGACTGGCCCCAGCCTGATTCCACCGCCGCTTGCGCCACCGCAAGTGAGGCAGGTATCGGGGCTATGCGATCTGATAAGGCTTGTTTTAAAGCCGTTTTATCGCCCTTGAAATCAGTCAAGCGATACAGATTTTGCAAACGCGCAATTCCAGCCATGTCATCATTCGCAAAAAGGTCATCTAGCTGATCACGCCGATCTTGAATTTGCTGATTGGCTTTCAACACCAAAGGCAACATGGTTTCAGCAAAGGCTGTTTTGCGTTCTCCCACAGTTAAATTTGCCAAACTAGCTGGGATTTTTGTGGTCATTTTGAATGGCACAAGCCCATCATCATAAACCAAAATCGGCTTGCCAGGATTTGGCAAGGCCCGTGCTGAATAATCTGGTAGCCCGTCAGCCAAACGCGATTTTGCGGCCTTGTCCGCATCATCTTTTTTCTTATAGTCATCCAATGCCGTGGTTAATTCAGCCAATTTTTCTCGCAAGAAATTAATTTCTGACAAGGTTCGTTGGGCTAGTTCACTTTGTGTTTTGGCATTTTGTAAGGCAAGGCTTGCTTCGCGTTCCAGCTCTCTTGCTTTTGATAAGGCAAGCTGGGCAATGGTTTCTTTTTCACGTGCCAATGCCAAGGCATCTTGCGCTTGTTTTTCTGTCATGCGGGCATAACGATACGCATCTTTGGCTTCTTGTTCTTTCAAATCAGCCGCAGAAAAAGCATCATTGGCGCGCAAGGCTTGATCTTTGGCATATTCAAAGGCCGTTTCAGCATCTTTTGATTTTGCAACCGCCAGATCTTGCGCTTGTATCGCCAATTTATTTTGGGCATCAAGAACGGCGATGCGATCTTCAAGCACCTTAATATCATCACGCAATTGTAAGGCTTCACGTTCTTTCAGCTGTAAAGGCGTTAACGCATCACGTGGTGGCAGAGTTGGTGATTTTACATGAAAGGCCAAAGGCAACGCATAGCTCAGAAGCACAAAAAGCAACAAAAAGAGCAAAATTTGACGATTTGTTATGCGCGCTTGTAAAACAGCCATAGCAATGCGTGCCTTTAAAGTCTGTTCAGCTATTTCATTAAGCTGGTCTGACTTCTTTTACCTCAGGGATATAATGACGCAGCATATTTTCAATCCCCATTTTCAATGTCGCTGTTGAACTAGGGCAACCAGAACAGGCCCCTTGCATGGATAAGGTCACAATGCCATCGGCGAAATCATGAAACACAATATCACCACCATCCATCGCCACAGCAGGACGAACTCTGGTATCCAATAAATGCTTGATCTGTTTAACAAGCTCATCATCTTCCTCATCAGATGATGCCTCGTCAGACGTGCCTTTTTCAATCACAGGCAAACCAGAGGCAAAATGTTCCATAATGCCCGCCAGAATAGAGGGCTTTAAGGTAAACCATTCTTGATCATCTGATTTTGTTACTGTGACGAAATCTGTGCCTAAAAACACAGCGTCAATGCCGTCAATTTGAAATAAACGTCTTGCCAAAGGCGACGAGCCAGCAGACTCTTTATCAGGAAAATCAGCTGTGCCTGTTCCCATCACATCAGTGCCAGGAATGAATTTTAAGGTGGCTGGATTTGGTGTGTCTTCAGTTTGGATAAACATGTGAAAAGCGCCCTTTACCCTGATCAAATTGATTTCTGATTTATGCAATCTGCTATTAATATAAGGCAGGTTACGTTAAATTAAAACCATTCTAGATTATTAAATTATAAATGCGGCATAATGAGGGCGAAAAAGACTGTCTTTTTAAGGACGTACAAATCCCACAATGTCCTTCACCTCATCTAAAATTGGCTCAGCAATGGCTTGCGCGCGTTGCGCACCTTTATGCAATTGGTTGTCAATTTCGGCCACATCCCCCAATAAGCGACGCATTTCTGAAGAGATTGGTGATATCACATCAATAGCCAATTCTGCCAAAGCTGGTTTGAAGGCGCCAAAGCCTTGCCCTGCAAATTCAGCCAAGACATCCTCTTGTGACTTGCCAGATAGGCCCGCATAAATGCCAATCAAATTCTTCGCTTCTGGTCGTTCTGCCAGCCCTGCCAATTCAGATGGCAACACATCAGCATCTGATTTTGCCTTTTTGATCTTTTGCGCAATCAGATCAGCATCATCTGTTAAATTAATGCGTGTCATATCTGATTCTGCGGATTTTGACATTTTGGATGTGCCATCACGAAGGGACATCACCCGCGCGGCTGTTGTCTCAATCTTTGGTTCTGGCAGAGGAAAATACTCTGTTTCAAACATAGAATTGAACGCAGTTGCAATATCTCTTGTCAGCTCAAGATGCTGTTTTTGATCTTCGCCAACAGGCACAAATGTGGCTTTATAGGCCAAGATATCAGCTGCCATTAACACAGGATAACCATAAAGCCCAACCGTTGCATTTTCGCGGTTTTTACCAGCTTTTTCTTTAAATTGTGTCATCCGATTCAACCAACCAAGGCGCGCCACACAATTAAAAATCCATGATAATTCTGCATGGCATGATACTTGTGATTGGTTAAATAAAATCGCTTCATTCACATCAATGCCAGATGCGATCAAGCTGGCAGCGACCTCTCTTGTTGATTGACGCAATGCGGCTGGATCTTGAGGCACGGTGATGGCATGTAAATCCACAACACAAAAAATCGATTCATAAGATGATTGATACGCAACCCAATTTCGGATAGCCCCCAAATAATTGCCAAGATGCAAATTACCTGTTGGTTGCACGCCAGAAAAAATGCGGCCTTTGGTCTGATTGCTATCGTTCATGGGTGCTCTTCTTTATAATCAAGGATCTGATAAGCCAAAATCAGCTTTCACAAATTAAATTTTTTACATTCGCTGGAACAAAAAAGACCTTTTTTTGAAAAAAAAATCAAGTCTTGCGTGAGGGACGAAGCCGTCTGAATAAAAAAGGCGGTATAATCCGAAGCAGATGACCAATGGCAAAATAGCTGGTAAGACCAACAGCCAGGATCACACATAAATGCACCACCGCGCCCATCGTCATCTGGTGATAAGATGGCAATAGCATAAAGACCAGCGCAATCATCGCTGTCATAAGGCCTGCCGATATCAAAATCTTTAAAACAGGCCGAAACGCTGTGATCAAAAGTCGGCCTTCTTTTACCAATAGCGCGCCCATGATCAGCACCCCAACCCAAGATGCCAACGATGTGGCAAGTGCCAATCCCACATGGCCAAGCACCTGCATCAATAGTAAGGATGCCACAATATTGACTGCCACAGATAACAGGGAAATTTTCAATACAAATGAGCCTCTATCAGAGGCAAAAAAGGAAGGCTGTAAAATTTTGTTAATCACAAAGGCTGGCAGTCCTAAACCATAGGCCGCCAGTGCCATACCAGCATTTAAGACATCAGTTTTAGAAAAGGCACCATAACCAAATAAGCCTGCAATAATCACATCACTGGCAATCACCACCCCGCAAGCCGCTGGTAAAGCGAAAAATGCCGCGATATGAAGCGAATGCGATAAACGTTCCCCGACCGCCTTGGTATCTTTTTCTGATTCCAATTTTGATAATTGCGGCAATAACGCTGTGCCAAGTGCAATCCCAATGACTCCAAGCGGCAATTGCACAATTCTATCTGCATAATAGAGCCATGATATGGCACCAACAGACACCAATGATGCCAAGATCATATCAATCAGTAAGTTTAATTGCAGGCCACCTGCACCAAGGGCGGCTGGCAGGAAGGCACGCCACATTTTGCGGCTATTGTCACTAAGGCGTGGCATTTGCCAAACAGGGCGCGCGGCAATCCGCCCAAGCATGCGTTGCATTAACGCCATCTGGCATGCACCAGCAATCAATACAGAAATACAAATCGGCATGGCCAAGGCCAATATCGGATTATCTGGCGCCAAAGCACCGCCAAGCAGACCAAGCACAGGCCAAGATTGCAGGGGCCCTGATAAGACAGGAATAGATAACGCACCAGCGATTAGGAAAATATTCAAAATAACAGGCGCGGCTGCTCCGCCAAAAAAGCGGTCATGCGCATTTGTGACCGCAGCCCATAACGCCACCAATGAAATCATCGGCAAATAAGGGATTGTGATACGTGCTAGGCTGGTTGTAGCGGCAAATAAATCTGGATCTTGGCGAAATCCTGGTGCCAAAAAACCAATGACAAAGGGCATAAAAATTTCAGCCACAACCACAATCGCGCTTAATACCAAAAATAACAGCACCTGCACTTCAGCTGCTAAAATAAGCGCTGCCTCACGCCCTTGTTGTTGACGCACAGATGAAAATACAGGCAAGAACGCATTGGTCATTGCCCCATCTGCGGTAAGGCGTCGAAACAAATTGGGTAATTTAAATGCCACAAGAAAGGCATCTGTGGCTGGTCCTGCCCCTAAAAATTGGGCAAATGTGATATCACGGATAAAGCCAAGCAATCGTGATAAGGCGGTAAGCCCACTTATTTGCCGAAAATTCCTGTCAAACCCTTCATCAGATCGCAGCTGTTGTGATGTTTTCATAATTAAGATGTGCCTTCATCCAACAGCGATAATAATTTGGTCTTAATTGTTTCAGCCACAGAATCTCGTGCAATCTGAAGCCCAAAAATATCACGCACATAAAATACATCAACTGCCTTTTCCCCATAGGTCGAGACAGAAGCCGAATGAATTTGCAGCCCCATTTGCGCAATGTGATAGGTCAATTGATATAAAAGCCCAGGCCTGTCACGGCCATTAACCTCGATCACCGTATAGGTTTTTGATCTTTTATTTGTGACAATCACACGCGGTGGCACAGATAAAGCACGCAGGCGTGCTGGCTGGCTGTTCCATCTTTTTTCAAGGCCATGATGCAAATTCACCTGGCCTTTCAATGCCTGTTCAATGCGTTGTTTAAGGGCCGTTAATTTTTTGGGATCTGTAATGGCTTGCCTGTCATCATCTTGCAGACGGAGCGAATCCAAAATGGTGCCATCTTTGCGGGTGTTAATTCTGGCTCTGACAATTGTAAAATGTGATAAGGCCACCGCGCCAGCAACCCGCGCAAATAACCCTGGATGATCTTGTGCCATCACTGTCATGATCGTTGTTTTGTTTTTTTCATCACTTTCAAATGCCACTGCCAAAGGGGTATCATCATCGGTAAATTCATGGGCCAATAACGCATGTTTCACCAACATTTCGGTGGAAAATGATGTCCAATAGGACGGATAAAATTGCTTGGCATGATCAGCGAATTGATCCTCATCCCAGCCATGATGTTCCATCAAATTTTGTTGCGCTTGGAATTGTGCTTCATTGGCGGCCATATGGGCCACTTCTGCAGGGCCAGCACCACCAATCACAGCCTCGGCACGCCAATAAAGATCCCGCATCAAGCTTGCTTTCCAGCCATTCCAAATATCTGGTCCAACCGCTCTGATATCAGCAACCGTTAAGATTAACAGCAATTTTAACCGTTCAGGTGATTGCACTTGTTCTGCAAAATCAGAAATGGTTTTCGGATCGTTTAAATCATAACGAAAGGCGATCTTGCTCATTAATAAATGATGTCTGATCAGCCAAATAACCGTTTCTGTTTCTTCGTCATCAAGGCCAAGCTGTGGCCCTAATTCTTCTGCCACATCTGCGCCTAATTCTGAATGATCGCCGCCTCTGCCTTTGGCAATATCATGAAGCAAAATCGCCACATAAAGCGCACGGCGTGAGGCAATTTTAGCAAAAAGCTCGCTTGCCAAGGGGGCATCAGACACAAGGCCGCCTGTTTCAATATCATGCATGATGCCTACCGCCTGGATGGTATGCTCATCCACGGTATAGCTGTGATACATGTCAAATTGCATCATGCCAACAATGCGTCCAAAATCAGGCATATATTTTGACAAAAAGCCTGATTCATTCATCAAACGAAGAACACGTTCTGAACTCGTTTTATGGCATAAAATATCCAAAAACACATTGTGAAAATCTGTATGCCACAAGTCATTGTGATGTAATCTTTTTGTGCCTCTCGTCAGGCGTTTAAAACTATCAGGGTGAATATCGAGATTATATTTTTGCGCAAACCAAAAAATCTGAATCAGCCGCAAGGGTTCTTGATGAAACATCAGATCAGAAGGCAAATGAAGACGTCCATTACGCAAGATAAAAGGCGAAATGGTCAGGGAAAACCGCGCCACCCCATCTTGGATCATACGCGATAAGTTGCGGCTAGAGGATGTATCAAACTCATCTTCGATCGCCGCACAGAAAATTCGTGTCAAATTCCCAACATGACGCGCCGCTAGATGATAGCGCCGCATAAAGCGTTCCACATCACGAAGCCCGCCCTTGCTGACAAAGCCCATTGACGGGGCAATATCAATTTGCGCATCAAAGGCCAGCCTGTCATCCCCTCTGCCAGATCGCAAATGCAAAAAACAACGCACCGTCCATAAAAACCGCTGTGAGGCCGCAAATGCGCGTGCTTCAGATACACGAATAACGCCTTTTTCAAAAATCGCCATAATATCAGCGCTGCGATAAGCAAATTTGGCAATCCAAAATAAGGTATGCAAATCGCGAAGCCCGCCTTTGCCTTCTTTGACCTGTGGTTCTACCACATAACGTGTGGCACCATGCATGCGATGTCTGGCATCTCTTTCTGCCAATTTATCATGCACAAACACCAACGGATTTTGCTTCATAATTAAGGATTTTACAGATTGTTCAAGCTGGCCTGATAGCCCCGCATTACCACAGATAAACCGCAATTCAAGCAAGCTTGTCATGATGGTAATATCATCTTTGGCAGCTGCGATATTTTGCCGTAAAGAGCGTGTGGCATGACCAACTTTCAAACCCAAATCCCACAACAAATAAAGCACAGATTCGATATCATCTTGGCTTTTAAGATCATTGGCGCGATCTTGGACAAACAACAAATCCACATCGCTAAATGGGGCCATTTCACCTCTGCCATAACCGCCTGTAGCCATCACAGCCCAATTTGGAGGATCCGCACTGCCTGCCAAAATAATATCTTCGACAATCACAGTGATCAGCTTGTCCATCGCAAGCGCATAGGCGCCAACATAATGCGCCCCATCATGGGTCTTTTGCAAATCATCAGAAAGTGTTGAACGGATATCTTGCAAAGCTGATTTCAACAAGTCAAGCGCAGCAGAGCGGGTTTTCGATTTTTGGGCCTTAGACCCATCTGATTTGCTATAAAGCGCCTTTAATTCATCACGCAATCGCGCCTGATCAAACGCATCTATGCCACGTGATTTTGCCGCCTGATAAGGGTTTAACCAATCTTGCCATAAGGCAGTGCTATTCACGGCATTATTACGCTCTTGTGTGCCTGGTGATTTCGGCATTTTTATATCGGTCAAAATGTCAGACATAAGTTATTTCGCGTCTTTCGCATTGGCGTCTTTTGGCAAAAGTGCCATCAAATCATAAATCAGATCCAACGCTTGGCGTGCGGTTAAATCATCTGCGTTAATGTGCTGTAATGCCTCAATAATCTCATGAGGTTTTTGCACCATCACAGGCGCCGCCTCAAATAAAGGCAAATCCCCCAATGTTTGTTTGGCCCACTCTTTTTGAGCAGGCCCTTTTGGATCTAAGCCGCCTTGTTTATCTTCGCCATAGGCTTGATGCTGTTCTAAATTGGCCAAGATCATCTCAGCTCTTGCAATCACCGCATCAGGTAAGCCTGCCAATTTTGCCACATGCACCCCATAAGAGCGATTGGCGGCCCCTTGGCCAACTTGATGTAAAAAGATGATGTCATTTTGCCATTCTTTAACAAGCATCGAACAACAATAAAGACGTGCCAATCTATCTTCTAGCGATGTTAATTCATGATAATGTGTGGCAAATAACGTACGGCAACCATTGGTTTCATGCAAATATTCCAAACAGGCATGGGCAATCGCCAGCCCATCATAGGTCGCAGTCCCACGTCCAATTTCATCTAATATCACCAATGATCTGTCTGTGGCTTGATTCAAAATTGTAGCTGTCTCGACCATTTCCACCATAAAAGTGGATTGGCCTCTGGCAAGATCATCTGATGCGCCAACACGTGAAAAGCATTTATCGACAATGCCAATTTCAGCACGCATTGCAGGCACAAAAAGACCTGCTTGCGCAATGATGGTGATCAAAGCATTTTGACGCAAAAAGGTCGATTTACCTGCCATATTTGGCCCTGTTAACAGCCAAAGCGATTGTGTGTCTGTCATATGACAATCATTTGCCATAAAGGGCGTATCAGCTGATAAGGCTTGCTCCACCACAGGGTGGCGGCCTTTCTCTATATGAAATCTAGTATCTTCATGTAATTGTGGTCGGCAATAATGATGCAACAAGGCCAAGCGACCTGTGGCAACCGCCACATCCAATTCTGCCAATGCCATAGCCGCTTGGCTGATATCTTCTGCGCGCGTCGTGACTTGGCTGACAAGTGATTGAAAAATACTCATCTCAAGTGCCAGCGCTTTTTCGCCAGCAGAGGAAATATCGCGCTCTAATTCTGCCAATTTGGTGGTGGTGAAACGAACGCTTTGCGCCGTGGTTTGGCGATGAATAAATTCATCATCATTCATCAAAATTTCGGCATGATTGGCACGCACATCAATATGATAGCCAAGCACGTTATTATGTTTCACCTTCAAAGAGGCAATATTGGTTTTCGCACAATAATCTGATTGCAGCATCGCAATTAGACGGCGGCTTTCATCTCTTAAACTTAACAGCTCATCCAGTCTGGCATCAAATCCTTGGCGCACAAAACCGCCATCACGTGCCAATAAGGGCACATCATCAGCCAGCGCATTTTGCAAAGGGTGATACAGATCACTTGGACTGGCAATGATATCAGCCAATGCCATCAGACGGTTGCTGAAATCTGGGCCATAAATTTGTGACGCAGGGCCATTGGCAAAGCCATGAAGGGCCAAATTGATCTCACGCGATATCGCAAAGACATGACGCAGGGATATCAAATCACGCGGACCACCACGGCCAATCGATAGGCGCGACAAACAACGCTCACAATCTGGCAGGGGCTTGATCAAGGCACCGATATCTGATCCGAAATGATCATCATCGACAAAGATTTGCGCAAGATCTAAGCGCTCATTAATCTTTGCCTTATTGGTCAATGGGGCAGATAGGCGTGTGGCAAGCAAGCGCGCACCAGCCGCTGATTGGGTATAATCAATGGCATCAAGCAAGCTGCCTTTGCGTTCATGGCTTGTGGTTCTGGTTAATTCCAAAGACCGCCTTGTCGCAGGATCAATTTCCATTATCCCATCATCATGCACCACCGCAAGAGGTGCCAATCGAGGCATCGTGGAAATTTGTGTTTTTTGCAAATAGGTGATCAGCGCGCCTGCCGCAGATAACATCGCACGTGAGATGCCTTGTAAAGACGAGGCATTATCACCATCTTGATAAAAATCTTGTAATTTGTCATGCGCTGTCTGACTGTCAAAATCTTCAGCAGGTTGCAAGGATGCTGTGATATCATGAAGGGTGCAAAAGGCATCCAATTGATGGTCTGTTAAAGAAGATGACCAGATCAATTCCGCTGGCTGAAGGCGCGCTATTTGCGCCTCTAATGCTTCTTTCTGGGCATGTTGAACGTAAAATGACCCTGTTGACATATCAGCCCACGCCAAGGCGATCTGGCCCCCTGATTGACCAATCACAGCCAAATAATTATTCAAATCAGGTGCCAATAAGCCATCTTCATTCAAAGTGCCAGGGGTGACAAGCCTTACCACAGCACGCGGCAAAGGCCCTTTGCCGCCTTTCTTTTTGAATGTTTCTGGATCTTCAGATTGTTCGCAAATTGCGACTTTGAAACCTTGTCTGATCAGGCGCGCCAGATAATTATCCATGGCGTGAACAGGCACACCGCACATCGCAATATCGACGCCATCTAGCTGGCCTCTTTTGGTGAGTGTCAGATTTAACGATTTTGCTGCGACTTCCGCATCTTGAAAAAACATTTCATAAAAATCGCCCATGCGATAAAATAACAACGCATGAGGGTAATCTGCTTTCACAGTCAAATATTGCGCAATCATAGGTGTTGGGCCAGATGATTTACCAGATGATTTACCAGAAGGCTTATCAGAAGCCTTGCCAGAGGATGTCTTAGCATTTGTTTTTTTGGCATTTTCGGCCATGGAAGATGACTCTAGTTCCAACATTGAAATTGTCACACCTCTTTGATTTGTGATAAACCCATTTAAAGATTTACGAGCAAGACATGATGTCTTTCGACTATATCGGACCGCGCAAAAAAAGGATAGTCATCACAATGGCCAAAGATAAATCAGCTCTTGATGCCGAAGCTCTTTCATTTCACTCAACTGGCAGAGCAGGAAAGCTTGAAATTGCACCGACCAAGCCCTTAACAAGCCAACGTGATTTGTCACTCGCCTATTCGCCTGGGGTTGCGGCACCTTGTCTTGCCATCGAAGCCGATGAATCCAAAGCTTATGATTATACAGCCAAAGGCAATTTGGTTGGGGTTATTTCCAATGGCACCGCGGTTCTAGGGCTTGGCAATATCGGCGCGGCCGCTTCAAAGCCTGTGATGGAAGGCAAGGCGGTTTTATTCAAAAAGTTCGCTGATATTGATGGCATTGATCTAGAATTATCAACCGAAGATATTGATAAATTTGTCGATGCTGTTTCGCTTATGGGGCC
Organism: Puniceispirillaceae bacterium (SeqCode); assembly: GCA_049889495.1. Taxonomy (GTDB): domain Bacteria; phylum Pseudomonadota; class Alphaproteobacteria; order Puniceispirillales; family Puniceispirillaceae; genus UBA685. The sequence goes on from JBMHDH010000008.1 coordinate 29,320, forward strand.
ATCTTTTGGCGGTATTAATCTCGAAGATATCAAATCACCAGAATGTTTTATCATCGAACAACGCCTGCGCGAGGTTATGGACATCCCTGTCTTTCATGATGACCAACATGGCACAGCCATTATTGCCGCAGCTGGTCTGATTAACGCACTGCATCTAACGGGCCGCGAGATGAAAGATATCAAAGTGGTCTCAAATGGCGCAGGTGCGGCCTCTATTGCATGTGTTGAATTAATCAAGGCGATGGGTGTGCCTCATCAAAATGTCATTTTGACTGATAGAGAAGGTGTGATTTATCAAGGGCGTGAAGGGTCCATGAATCAATGGAAATCAGCTCATGCTGTGAAAACAGAAGCCAGAAATTTAGAAGATGCCATTGAAGGCGCGGATGTGTTTTTAGGCTTGTCAGTTGCAGGCGCATTAACAAAAGAGATGGTTGCCAAAATGGCAGACCGCCCCATTATTTTTGCGATGGCAAATCCTGTGCCAGAAATCATGCCTGATGAAGCCAAAGAGGTTCGCCCAGATGCGATTGTGGCCACAGGGCGTTCTGATTTTCCCAATCAGGTGAATAATGTTCTTGGCTTCCCCTATATTTTTAGAGGGGCACTTGATGTCAGAGCCACCGCGATTAATGAAGAAATGAAAATCGCAGCTGCCAATGCCATTGCCTTGTTGGCACGTGAAGATGTACCAGATGAGGTCAGCGCGGCCTATGCTGGCGGAAATCTGCAATATGGTGAAGATTATATCATTCCTGCGCCATTTGATCCGCGCCTGATTTCATCTGTATCTGCCGCAGTGGCAGAGGCCGCAATGGCAACCAAAGTGGCACGCAAACCAATTGATGATATTGAAGCTTATAAAAGAAGCCTATCAGCACGCCTTGATCCCACAGCATCCTTTTTACAAGTTGTCTTTGATGCCATTTCACCAGCGAAAAAACGTGTCGTATTTGCCGAAGGTGAAGAAGAAGTGGCCATCCGTGCCGCCTTGGCATTCCGTAATGCAGGCTATGGCATCCCCATTTTGGTTGGCAGAGAGCATCGCATTGCCCAAACCATTGAAACATTAGGGCTAGAAGGCGCAGAAACCCTCGAAGTTACCAATGCGAAGATTTCAGATCATAATCTCGATTATATCGATTTTCTGTATCAACGTATGCATCGTAATGGCACCCTTCAGCGTGATTGCCAACGCATGGTGAATTTAGACAGAAATGTTTTTGCCGCTTGTATGGTGGCCAATGGCCATGCTGATGCAATGGTATCTGGTTTGACGCGGTCTTTCCAGCCAACCTTCGAACATATCACACGCGTGATTGACCCTGAAGATGGTATGAATTTTGTCACAACAACCATGTTGGTATCCAAAGGCAGAACTGTCTTTATTGGTGACACATCCATTCATGAACGCCCCACAGGCGAAGAATTGGCAAGCATTGCTGATTCTATTGCCACCAAAGCCACCTCACTTGGCAATGTGCCACGTGTGGCCTTTTTATCATTTTCCAATTTTGGCAACCCGAAATCAGAGATCACCCAAGCGGCCCAAGATGCGGTACGGGTGCTTGATCAAACAGGTGCCAATTTTGAATATGAAGGCGAAATGACAGCTGATATTGCGCTTGATTATGACTTAATGAAAGACAGATATCCCTTTAGCCGTCTAACTGGCTCTGCCAATATTCTGGTGATGCCAGGGCTTCATTCTGCCAATATTTCATTTAAATTGATGCAACAGCTTGGTGGCGGATCTGTGATTGGCCCGATGATGCTTGGTGCCAAAGAGCCTTTCCAAATCGTACAGATGGGCGCTTCGGTGAATGATGTTGTGACAGCCGCCGCCTTAGCCGCCTATGAGGCGTTATAGGCGCTTGACCTTACCCCGTTACATCGGCAATCACGCTTCGAAGATCTGCTTCGGGGCGTGCGCCATAATGGCAAATAATTTCACCAGAACAAGCAGTTGCGATCAGACCACATGTTTTAGCATCATAATTTTGACTTCTGGCATAGATATAACCTGCGGCAAATAAATCACCTGCGCCAGTTGTATCAATCACATCGCCAAGCGGCTTGGCTGGCACTTCTGCAACCGCACCATCTTTCATCACAAAGGCGCCTTCTGCCCCTCTTGTGATAATCACCTCTTCTAGATAAGAGGCCATGTCATCTGCGGCGGCACGATAGCTTTTGCCTGTCAGAGCTTTGGCTTCATCTTCATTACAGAATAAAATTGAAACATGCGCCTTAATAAAATCAGATAACGCATCAAAATGACGTTCTACACACCACGCATCAGACAAGGACAGGGCTAATTTTGCCCCTGTCATTTCGGCAATTTCTGCGACTTTGTGGAATAAAGCAGGCCCTTCAGGGGCATCAAATAAATAGCCTTCCAGATAAATGACATCAGCGCTTGGCAGATCAGCCAAATGTGAGGGGCCCATCTGAATACAGGCGCCAAGAAACGTATTCATTGACCGCACGGCGTCTGGCGTTACCAAAATCATAGAACGCGCTGTGGCAAGACCATCATTGGTTTGTTTGCCAAGAAACTGCGTGCCTGTCGATTCCAATGATGCGATAAACTCACCGCCAAGACCATCTTCGGCCACTTCACCCACAAAGCCAGCCTTGCCACCAAGCAATGCCATGCCAACAGCGGAATTTGCCGCTGAGCCACCAGCCATTTTTGTCGGAGAAGACATATGATCAGACAGATAAATCGCGCGATCTTCATCAATCAGATTCATGCCGCCTTTTTCGATCTGGTGATTTTGCAAAAATGTGTCTTCACATACATCAACCATATCAACAATGGCATTTCCGACAAAAATCGCATCCAATTTCATAATTTATTACCTGTCATGATATCAATAAATCCAATGTGCCCGACCCTAAAGGCAAAGCTGGCTATATGCAAAAGGATTTTTATTTTGCCATGTGTGTGGCTTGCCATCTGATCGACATCATTGCATAACTAAAACAGCGTTCTTATCGCTTATTCTCTGCTATGGTCTGCTTTTGGGTGTTAGGATCCAAAAGGTGCAATTCAAGAAGGTTTTATTATGTTTCGTTCAACGCCTTTTTTGAGCCTTTTGGCCGTTGCTTTGATCACCGCCTGTGCCCCTGTTCAGCCCGTGCCACTTGAAGTCACCAAACCAGTTATTTTGCCAGAACAGACCAAATTAGAATCTGCTCTATCCGATAATGTCACAAAGATAGAAGAAGCTGATCTTGCGCCAGAAACTGGCCCGCAAATATCAGATCCTGTCACGACAGACACAAAAGAGCCAAAAGAGCCAAAAGAGCCAAAAGAAACAGAAACAGCAGAAGTGCTTGACGCAAAAACAGAAAAAATAGCCGAGACACAAGCCGCCGCAGAAGAGGCAGAAGCTGCAGAAGAGACAACCGAAGAGATCACAATCGCAGCGATCACGCCGAAAATTATCGAAACGCCAAAACCAGACCCGATTGAGCCTTTAAATCCACGCTCTCTTAATGGCCTACAGGGGGCTATATTGGAAAAGCGGCTTGGCAAAGCAGATTTGCAATTCACCGATCAAGGCGTTGAAATCAGAAATTATATGCTTCCCAATTGTCATGTCATATTTTTTATTTTCGATAAGGGACAAGGCGAAAAAATCCAGCATATCGATATCAGGCACCCAGATTTAACAGGCA
>JBMHDH010000009.1:0-23113 GCA_049889495.1 Puniceispirillaceae bacterium (SeqCode)
GCATAAATCGACAAACCCCATGAAGCCATTTCCCATGAAAAAAACGTCCCTGATAGGGACAATTCTGGCGCGGCCATTAACGCGCGTTGTTGCAGGTACCAACCTGCGATTGCCAAAACCAGAAAGAAACTCACCTCTGAAATCGTAAGCCAATAATCACGATGATAAGATAGGATCTTGCGCAAAGACCACGGCCATTCAAATAACGGGTTATTACCAATCGGCAAATCTGGTGCAAAATGCCATTGCGATTTTGCGAGCTCATCTTTTGATGCCGTGGCTTTAGGCTGATTGTTAGGCATTATAAGCCCCCCATTTCACACATTATCCCTCTCAAAAAAAAGGTGAATGAATTAAATATTTTTGCCAAGATCTTTTTTATGGACCCTTTTTAAGGGTCTGTTTGAGCGTGACAATACCGATAGACTATTCAAATAAAATTGACAAATCACCAGCGCGATCTAGGCTTGTGCCACTGAATAAAATGTAACAAAACAGAGTCAAAAAAGAGAGTAAGATGCAACATTATAAAGGGTCTTGCCATTGCGGGGCTGTCACATATGAAGTCAAGACAGAAGTGACATTTGGTGCGGTTTGCGATTGTTCAATCTGTCGACGCAAAGGCGCGCTGATGGGATTTGCTGAGCCAGAAGATTTCACATTATTGACAGGTGAAGATCAGTTAAGCCTTTATCAATTTAACAGCCATGTTGCGAAGCATTATTTCTGTAGCAAATGCGGCATCTACACCCATCATAACAAACGCTCTGATGGCAAAATTGGCTTTAACACAGGCTGTATTGATGGCTTTGACAAAGATCAATTTGATGAGATCAAACAAGTGCCAGGCAGCAGTTTTTCTTTGGTAGATGAGCCGCAATAAATAACGCTTTAAGGTTATAGAAACATCACGTTCAACCAGCGCTTTTAGGAATATTAGCGTTGGTTAACCAGCGGTGCCATCTGTCATCTGATAGGCGTGATGCCAATTTCATTAAACAGAATGTCAGCACCACAGATAACAGCAAACGGAACCCAACAATCACAAAAAGGCTTGGGCCCAATAACATCACAACCGCGGTATCTTCAAAAATTGAATGAATGAGATTGATAAAGCACACAATGCCAAAAACATCTTTTTTGGCAATGGTGCCTGTTTTCACATCCTTCATCAAAAGCCCGCCACCAAAGCTGAGCCCCAAACAAACACCCACAATCCCAATGGTGGACGCACGATCACCAATCCCCATCAGATGCAAAACAGGGCGTAATAATAAACCAATGACGCGTTCAACCCCGATGATGCGCAGAATTTCCAAGAAAATCAAAAGGACAATAATCACCATCTGGATTAAGATCAGCGCGTTAATTTGGCTGACCAGCCAGCTCGCAAAATCAGAAGCAAGCTGAATTTGGGGCAGGTTCAAAGCGGCTGGTTCTGAAAGCCAGCCTGTAATAGTGAAGATCGGCCCAAGAATAAAGCCTGATAAAAAGCCAGCACCAAGACGAATTGCCAATGATATGCGTGCCCGCACCCCCACCTTTCGGGCAACCATCACCTCAACAGGCAGACCATGGGTAAAGAGCATGAACAAAGTCATCACAGAGGCTTGCCCCATGGTCAATTGGGTCACCTCTGGCACAGAGGCGGCGACAATCAAGCCAGCATAGGGGTTTGTTAATAAGCAGGTGACCAAAATAATGGCAATTTCAGGCGGCAATCCCATCACCGCCATAAAAGGTTGAAACAGCATGATTAACAGCTGATCTAGCCCCAATTCAGTCGCGATTTTTACCACGATTAAGGTGGGTATCATTACCCGAAACAGCCCATAAGAGACCGTGATAATGTCACTTGTGACTTTGCGAGAAAAGGCATGAAATGATGGGACAGTCATGGATAGAGTGTTTAATAAAGCAAAAGCTTTATGGCAAGTCATTCTGATTTTGCGACATCTAAATTGCGTTAAATAACCCCAAATAATAATTTTATTGCGTGAAAGGCTTAATCTTCCTATCCTATTGGATAGTACCAAAGAATAAGAGTGGTTTTAGGCTTATTTATGGTTCAGCCTTATCTTGGGAAAAATAAATCACATAAGATTTCAGCTAGCCTTTTTGCGCTTTTGCTTGTGCCTAGTTTTGGTTTTGCGACAGATTATACGCTTGATAATACAAGCTCTGCGACCAGCCTTTATGACAATGACACTGCCACCATTGACGAGCATTTTGGTGTAGATGGCTCAACCGTTGATCAATTAGTCAAATTGCGCGGTGACAATTTGACAGTCACCGTGAATGGCACATTGCAAGGTGATGATGAACTTATCTTTGGTTTTGGAACCATCGATAATATTACCGTTACGGTTAATAGCAATGCGGTTGGGGTGGCACTCGGACAACGGGTGATTGATATTGATGGCTCAACAGCCACTGCCACAAATGTTTTGATCACCAATCACGGCACCATTTACGCGACAGAACGTAATGCCATTTCAGCGCAAGAAGATAATGTGACAATCATCAACCATGCCACAGGCGTGATTAATGCCTCTGACAGAACATTGTTGCTATCAGCTGCGGATAATTTGAAACTCAGCAATTATGGCTCAATTCTAGCGAATAACGATAATTTGACCTATCGTGATAATTTAACGGCTGTGCGTACCGCAACCGAACAAGGTTATGCGCTAGCGATCCATCAAAATACCAATGCCACCATTGTGAATTCAGGCACCATCTCTACAAATGGGCCAAAGGCTATTTTTGCAACAAGCATCGCTGATTCAACCATCACAAATTCAGGCACGATCTCTGCAGATGGGATTGAAGCTTTATATCTTGATCAAGCTGATAACCTGACGATTGTGAATTCAGGCAGTATTTCTGGCCAAGATCAGGTCTATTACGGGAATGATTCAAATGATGCTGTATTTACCAACCAAGATAATGGCAGCATCACATCTACCAATGGCGTAACCTTCTATCTGCAGAATTCAGATAATTTCTCATTAACAAATGCGGGTATTATTAAATCAGATAATGGCACCGCAATTGATAGCCGTAATGCCAGCGATGTGACAGTGATTAACACTGATAACATCACATCTGGTGCGACAGGTTCTGCTTATCTTGTGATAGCTGATAATTTAACACTGACAAATACCGCCAGCGGCACCATGTCCTCAAGCGGTAATGGTCTTCAGCTGTTGTCAGGCAATATCATTAACAATTATGGCACGCTTAGCATTGATAACGCCTCTGTGGCTGTGTCAATGACAGGCAATAATAATAATTTCCGTCTGTTTGATGGCGCAACCGTCACAGGCTCTATTTCCGCTGATAATGGCACCACAGGCAATGTGTTGACCGTTGATACCGCATCGACACAAAATTTGCATGATAATGTCACGGGCGCGATTGGCATCACCAAAACAGGCACAGGCACCCTGACCATCCAGGGCACTTATGATTATAGTGGTGATACCACCTTGTCTGCTGGGACCTTGGTGGTGAATGGCACGGCGTCAAACAGTGCGATCACCGTGGGGTCTGGGACAATTTTAAAAGGCTTTGGCACATCAGGGGATATTACAAATAACGGCACGTTGGCCCCTGGCAATTCGATTGGCACTTTGACCGTATCTGGCAATGTGACGCTGGATAATAGTTCAACCACCGAAATGGAAATTAACGGTGATGGTGACGCTGATAAAATTGTGATCTCTGGCACTATGACCGCTGGCGGAACTTTGCAAATCATCCCAGAGAAAAAACGAAATTATGGTGACAGCATGACGTATCAGCTGGTCACAACATCTGGCATCACTGGCACATTTGATGATATCAGAATCCGCGCTTGCGGCGGTGCGCCATCGATTAGCTATGCTGGTGATAATGTCACTTTGACTGTGGATGGGTGCTATGCCAAGCGAAGCGCATCCATTCAAGATATGGAGGAGTATATCCACCAATTATATGATGCGGCCCCCTCAGCAGATCTGGATCTTGTGCTTGAAGAATTGGAAACATTATCTGGCAAGACTTATGAGCAGGCCATAGCAAGCTTAACCCTTGATGCGCCAAACGCATTAAACACAGCCACACAGCAAAATATTGCGATTGTGAATAATTTCATCTCGCAACGTGCCACCGCCCAAACGTTAGGGGGCAGCACCAGAGGCAGCTTGCGGATGCTTTCCACAAAAGGGCCAGATACAAATATGGATCAATTGACCATCGCAGAAAAGCTGAAGGCGCATAGCCAAAAAGGCATGTGGGTACGCGCCTATGGGGGAAGCGGTGAGAAAAAACGCCTGAAAAAGCTTGGCGTAAATGGCTATGATTATGATTTCGCTGGCACCACCATCGGGTTTGATATTGAAGGGGAAGGCGTCAATCAAGGCATTGCGGTATCATTGCAACAAGGGTCTGTGGATAGCTATGCCAATCAAGGCAAGCAAGATTACAAAACTGTGATGATCAATTACCAACATCATAGACAATTTGACGAAGGTGACAGTTTGACCTTTGCGGTATCTGGGTCTGTCACCTCAACAGATGCCAAACGATTTGTGAAATTTGGCGGCATTGATCGCACAGCGACATCTGATTATCAAAGCTATGCCGCTGATGCTGAAGTCAGCTATGGCATGGCGCCAGTACGGTTTGGGAATTTCACCAATGATGTCGCTCTATCTTTTGGCCTGAATTACCACAATCGGGAAGGCTATAAGGAAAAAGGCGCAGATGCGCTGAACCTAGATGTGAAAGCCAAACATACCATCACAGCACGCACCGCATTATTGAACACCATTTATTGGGACAATAATGAAGAAGATGCCAAAAAGAGCGTTGTGCCATTTTTATCATTTGGCGTAACAGGCCAGCGCAGCCTTTCAAGCAATTATGCCAAGCAAGGCTTTATTGGCATGGAAAAAACAAAGGTCGTCACAGATCGTGATTATGATCTGTTTGGTGAAGTATCGCTTGGCGTCTTGCAAACAGTAAAAGACCAAAATGAAATGCGGCTGATGGGCACAACCAAATTTTCGGACAAAATCAAAGAATATTCTGTCTCACTTGATTATGCCTTTAAGCTGTGATCAGCCTGCCCACCGATTAGGCCTATTGGCCTTTCACACGGGCATTGTCACGATCATATAGCGGGCCATCTAGCAAAGTGGCCGCAAATCTTTCACCAATAATACCCACAGACAGATTTGTTAACGCAGCTTGTTGTTTCACAAATCCAAACGCAATATTGGTAGTGGTGCGCGCACCATGACCAGATGACGTCACAGACCCAATTTGTTCATCCCCTGCAAAGATCGGATCACCGCCATGCGCTGCGGCATGATCTGCGTCCACTGTCATGGTGATAAATTGCCAATTCACAGGCCGATCAGCCAGCGCATCCTTGCCAATAAAATCACCTTTTTGCATCTTCACAAAATGATCAAGGCCCGATTCATAAGGCGAGAATTCCACAAGTAAATCTGATTTCCAATGGCGATAGCCTTTTTCAAGGCGCATCGATTCTGCGGCATAAAGACCAAATGGTTTTAACGGAATATCGCTGCCGTTTGTCATCAAAATTTGCCATGCCAGATAAAGCGATTCCGCAGGCATATGCAATTCAAAAGCAAGCTCGCCAGAAAAACTGACTGCCATGGCATAAGCGCGGGCATGACCGATGGTAATTTGTTTGCCACGCATCCATGGCAAGCCTTCGACGCTGAGATCATCGCGCGGACAAACCTTTTGTAATAGGTCGCGCGATTTTGGACCTGCGAGGACCAAAATCACATGGCTGGCTGTCAAATTGCGCAATTCTACAGAGCCATCTTTTGGCAAGTGATCAACAAGCCAATCCCAATCGTGACGTTCTGCGGCGGCCGCACAACCATACCAATAATGATCTTCATCTATTTTGGCGATGGTCGCTTCGCTTAAGACCGAGCCTTTGTCATTCAGCAAATAACATAAAGAGACTTTGCCAATGGTTTTTGGCACGGTTGAGCAGGTCATTTTATCAAGAAAGGCAGCTGCGCCCTTGCCTGTGATTTCAATACGGCCAAAACCGTTCACTTCCATAATGCCCGCGTGATTTGCCAAATGGTGAATTTCATCTGACACCACTTTTTCAGTCTCTTGGAAGCGATAAGACGGTATATGGGTAAAATCTGCATCAGGTTTAAAGAAGGTGGCACGTTCCCAGCCATTCACCACACCAAATTCTGCGCCCATCTGTTGCAAAACAGGATAGAGCGCTGTGGTCTTGGCCAAACGCCCTGCGGGGCGTTCTTCATGTGGCATATGATAATGGAATTCCAGCTGATAATCTTCAATCGCTTTCAGCAAGGTAAATTCGGTATTGGCATGCGAGGTAAAACGACGCGGATCCAAGAACCAGCTTTCCCATTCTGTCTGGCCTTCGACAATCCATTCCGCCAGCAATTTGCCATGCCCGCCGCCTTCGCCAATGCCCGCCCGCAAGCCTGTGATACAAAAGGCATTGCGCTTGCCAGGGATCGGGCCAACAAGCGGCATGCCATCTGGCGTATAGGTGATCGGGCCATTTACAATGGTATGAATGCCCGTGCTGGTCAAAGCAGGAAGACGCTCAAAGATCCCTTCCATATTATCAAGGCATCTATCAAGATCATTGGGGCATAAGGCCATGGTAAAATCGGGGTCAATACCATCCATGCCAAAAGATTTGCATCCCTGCTCATACACCCCAACCAGCAGCCCCTTTTTCTCTTGGCGAGAATAAAAATCATCCCCTGGGTCACGGATGATGGGCACCCGCTCTTCCATTTCTTCGAGCTCTGCAATCGGATCGGTTAGAAAATACATATGCTCCATTGACACAACAGGATGTTCTACACCCATCATTTTGCCAATTTCATTGGCGCGATAACCGCCTGCATTGACAATGATTTCAGCGTGGATATCCCCTTTTGCGGTATGCACAATCCATTCATCATTTGGCTTTTGCGTGAGGCCTGTCACTGGGTTAAAACGCACCACCTCTGCGCCAGCTTGGCGGGCACGGCGTGCCAGGGCTTGTGTTAATTGAGATGGGTCAATATCGCCATCAAGCGGATCCCACCATGCGCCAAGCAAGCCATCTGGCTGCATTAATTTATGACGCCTGCCTGCTTCTTCTCCATCGATTAATTCAAAATCAATGCCCATGCCTTTGGCCATTTGAATATAATGGCGGTAAATATCCATCTGATCTTCGGTATGGGCCAGACGCATCCCGCCTGTGATGTGGTAATTAATGGGGAAGTCTTCATCAGCGGCAAGGTCACGATATAAATCAATGGAATGACGCTTTAAGGCAACAAATGTTTGATTGCCACCAAATTGCGTCACTTGCGCTGCGGCATGCCATGTCGAGCCTGAGGTTAGCTCATCTCGTTCAATAAGCATCACATCTGTCCAGCCCATCTGGGTTAGATGATACAGCGCAGAACAGCCAGCAATGCCCCCACCAATAATAACAACACGTGCCTGATTTCGCATAATTTTCCCCTAATAATGACCGATAATGCATCCATCGGTTGAAACCCGAAAATCAGATAATCACATTGATTTGCATGTGGGCAATGAAAAAATCCTATTTGCGTAAAATAATAATTTGAGGCAATAAAAATAAGAGATGGCAATTTTAGACAAGCAAGAGTCAAACCCAAATGGCAAAATTAAGATGAATGAGATTTCACCAAAAAACAGACGTGGCGCAGGCAGAGCGGCGCGCCATATGCAACGCCAAACAAAAGGTGCTATCGCGCATCCATGTCCGCCAGGTCAAATTGGTGGTATGTATCGGCCATTAACCGAAAAAGGCCTGACAGATATCATTGATACCGCCTATCGTCTGCTTGAAGAGATTGGCATGGGTGAAGTGCCTGCTGAATTGCAAGATATGGCATTGGCAAAAGGCGCCTATCTGAATGCGCATGGCAGATTATGCTATAGCCGTGCTATGATTGAGGATGTGATTGCCAAAGCGCCAAATCAATTCATGTTGTATGGCCGTGATCCCAAACATGATATCGAAATTGGCGGTGATAAGGTTTATTACGGCACAGGTGGTGCGGCTGTTCAAACACTAGATGTGGATACAGGGCTTTACCGCGCATCGACGCTTGTTGATTTATATGAATTCACAAGGCTAGCAGATCAGATGGATAATCTTAGCTGGTTTACCCGTATTTGTGTGGCAACTGATATCCCAGACATTCATGAATTGGATATTAATACCGTCTATGCGCTGATTGCTGGGACACAAAAACCAGTGGGAACAAGCTTTACTTTTGGCGAAACTGTGGCCCCGTCGATTGCCATGTTTGATGCGGCGATGGGTGGCACAGGTGCCTTTGCCAAGCGGCCTTGTTGTAAAGTGCATATCAGCCCCATCATCTCGCCCTTAAAATATGGGGAAGATGCGTTTGATGTCGCCAAAGCAGCGATTGATCATAATATGGTGATTAATGCGATTATCGCCGCGCAATCTGGCGCAACCGCCCCTGCGCCTTTGGCTGGTATGTTGGCCCAAACCACAGCAGAAACATTGGCCGCCTTAATGATGGTCAATATCATCAAACCAGAACATCCGATGATTTTTTCAAATTGGCCTTTTGTGGTGGATTTGCGCACAGGCTCTTTTACAGGATCAGGTGGCGAGATCTCAGTTTTGAATGCGGCGGCAGCGCAAATATCAAATGCGCTTGGTCTGGTCAGTGGGGTGGCAAGCTCTATGGCAGATGCAAAAGCTGTTGATGCACAAATGGGTATGGAAAAAGGATTATCATCTCTGGCAGCTGGCCTTGCTGGGGCCAATATGATTTATGAATCAGCTGGTATGATGGCAAGCCTGCTTGGCGCGTCATTCGAAGCCATGATCCTCGATAATGAAATGCTGGCCTTGAACCAACGTGCTATTAGAGGCGTCGAAGTCAGCGAAGAAACTTTGGGGTTTGATGCGATCAAATCTGCTGTTTATGGTGACGGTCATTTCTTGGGCGGAGATCAAACCATGGATGCGATGTTACGCGATTATTTTTATCCAAAATTGGCCAATCGTGATAATCCTACAATTTGGGAAGAAACAGGGGCAAAAGATGCGTGGCATGTCGCCAAAGACACTTTCAGACAATTACAATCCGAACCAAGAGAGACCTATTTATCACAAACAGCAGATACCAGTATCAGAGACCGCTTTACCATACATCTCTCAAAAGATCTTATGTCATAGGAAAGTTGTAATTTGATGTATTCAATTTATGTCATTGGCGCGGCAAACCGTGACATGCATGCCAGAGCCGATGGTGAAATAACTGTTCTAGCGGATTCGCATAGAGGCATTGTTTCAGAACATGATGGCGGTGTTGGCCGCAATATCGCTGAGGCATTATCACGGCTTAACATCAGAACAAGCCTGCTGACAGGGCTTGGTGATGAGCACACAAGCCTTGGCATGTTATCACGCTTAAATGATCTGAAGATTGATACCTCTGACATCGTTATCTCAAAGGGCATGCGCCCTGATACCTATATCGCCATTTATGATCAAGATGGTGATATGATAACGGCGATTAACCAAATGCTTTTGGTTAATTCTGTAACACCAGAAGTCATCGAAAATGTCTTCGATAAAGTGGCAAGTTCTGATTACATTGTTTGCGACTGCAACCTGACAGGTGAAACGCTGAATTACATCACCGCGCATATGCCCAAAGCAAAGCTTGTGATTGACGGCGTATCCATCACAAAAGTGCAAAAAATCAAACATAATTTACGAAAAATCAGCCTGATTAAAGTCTCAACTGTGGAAGCCGCGGCGTTATGCAACTTGTCACCAAAAACCAAAGTGCGCGCCTTGATCAAAGAATTAAAAAAGCTGACAGATGCCCAAATCATTTTATCTGATGGTGAAAAGGGCTTTTACATCACCGAGGGTGACACAGCGCATTTCTTTAAAGCACCAAAGATATTGTCTGAAACTGTGACAGGGGCAGGCGATTGCCTGCTTGCTGGTTTTTTATTTGGCAAAGTAAATGGCAAGGATGTCCACCGTTCAGCGAATTATGCCTTACGCGCCGCACAATTATCGTGCTTGTCTTTTTCAGCCGTCAACCCGCAAATCACAGTCGACACTTTATTAGCAGCAGAAACGAATGTCTTTTAATCTTTCACTTCATCCTGATATAGAAGCCGCATTGGCCGAAGGGCGCGCTGTGGTGGCGTTGGAATCCACCATTATCTCGCATGGTTTGCCTTATCCAGATAATCTGGCCACCGCCAAAGCCATCGAAGATAGGGTGCGAGAGCATGGCGCAGTGCCAGCCACAATTGCGATCATCAAAGGTGAAATTAAAATCGGATTATCAGATGTTGAATTGGAAATCTTAGCACAGCCAACCAGCAATGTGACCAAAATATCACGACGCGATATCCCCTATATCATCGCCAAAAAAGCCCATGGGGCCACGACCGTAGCGGCAACCATGATCTTTGCTGAAATGGCAGGGATCAGATTATTTGCAACAGGTGGCATTGGCGGGGTTCATAAAGGGGCTGAAACCAGCTTTGATATCTCAGCAGATTTACCTGAATTGGCCAAAACAAATGTCGCAGTGGTAAGCGCAGGGCCAAAAGCGATCTTGGATTTGCCTTTGACAATGGAATATTTAGAGACAGCTGGCGTGCCTGTTATTGGCTATCAAACTGATGAATTACCTGCGTTTTGGTCACGCAAATCAGGTATTGGCTTGCAACAATCAAGTGATGATATTGCCGAGATTGCCGAGATGTTAGCGATCAAATGGGAGATGGGCCTTGTGGGCGGTGCGATGATTGCCAACCCTGTACCAGCCGATAAAGAAATAGCAAGTGATGACATCAATCAGGTTATTGAAACGGCCCTGAAGCAAGCAGAAGCAAAAGGCATCACTGGTAAAGAGGTCACACCTTTTTTGTTGTCTGCCATTCGTGAGTTAACAGATAATGAAAGCCTGATCACCAATCAGGCCTTGGTGATGAATAATGCCAAAGTGGCGGCCCAGATTGCCGTTGCCCTAGCCGATAAGATGAAACAAAACGGCTAGAAACCAGCAAGCGGCATATCATCTGGTCTTTGCAGCCAATTATCAGACGCATAATCTGCTTTGCCATCAATCATATGAAGCGCATAGGCATAGCGCGATTTGCCTGAATGATTTTCTGGTGACAAATGCGGGAACCTGCCATGAAGCAAAATCAGCGTGCCTTTTTTCGCAGGCAATGCCACATCACAATCTGGCAGAGGCTTATCATCTAGCATCTGCATTTCCATGCCATTTTCACCGCGCACAAAACGGCCGCGCAAAGGGCCATCATGGCCGCCAGATGCGCCCCACATACAGCCATTTTCAAGCGTGGCATCTTCCAAAGCCAACCAAAAGCCCACACAAGATTGCGGGGTGGTATATAAAAAAGTGGAATCTTGATGCGCATTTACCTCACCACCAATATGCGGTTGTTTACAGATCACCATCGATTGCAATAATAAAGGTGCCTCAAAGCCAATAGCACGCGCCAAGGATTCGATTTTTGGCTGATGTGAAAATGGCGCAAAGACAGGATCAAGATCATGTAAAGCATGACCGATTTTATTAATCGCCTGTTGTTTTGGCAGGACCAATTCGCCTGTTTCATCCACCGCGCCTTTTTCCAAGAAAAACGAGATATTGCTGGCCGAATTCATGAAATAGTCACTTGCCGCATGCGATTGCCCAGAGGCAGAAAACACCACCTTGTGATCGTCGGCGTTAAAATCTTCAATCAGATTTTTTGTCTGTGTCATCAGCGCGTCACATTCGCCCGCACTGGCAAAATTTTCGATCAGCAAATAGCCCTCTTGCTGAAAGGCCTGAACCATCTGAGGCTCTGGGCTGCCTTGCCAAGTAAAGCGTGTTGCGTCTTTTGGAGCTGATGGGGTCATTTTATACCTCTTCCTATGATGTGCGATTATTCTTTTACCTTAAAAGAGAGGCAGAAAATCAGCAAGCGTTCGTCTTGTTCTGTAGCATGATCTAAGGCCACCATCTAAGGCCACCATCTAAGGTAGGGGCAATTGCACCATGCGCCCCCCATCTGCGGTGATGATTTGGCCTGTGATAAAACCAGCCGCATCTGACGCTAAAAAACAGACAAGCTCTGCAATATCATTTGTCGCACCGCTATGACCCACAGGATGGATGTCATTTAACCGTTTGCGAAAAGTCTCTGGCTCTGGCTGGGCATTGACAAAATCTTCATTTAATTCTGTTTCGATCCATCCTGGGGCCACCGCATTACATCTGACGCCATAAGCCCCGCCATCAACAGCCACCGCCTTGGTCAAACCATGCAATCCTGCCTTTGAGGCACAATAAGCGGCATGGCCAGGATTGGCCCCTAACCCTTCGATAGACCCAATATTCACAATCGCGCCTTTTTGCTTGCCAAGATAGGGCATCGCCTTTGCCATCAGCCAAAATGGGGCGGTGAGGTTTAACGCAATTGTGTCATGCCATATCGCCATGCTGCTGTGGGCGATATCTTCTTCGCGCATCATGCCAGCGTTATTTACCAGCACATCCAATTGCCCATAATGTGATATGATATCTTCGATCATCCCCGTAATGTCATCTGTCTTTGACAAATCGATTTCATAGTTATGAAAACCTTCGGTTTTTTGACGTTGTGCGGTAATCACCTTGCCACCTTCGGCCTGAAATTGGTTGGCAATTGCAAGACCAATGCCACGGCTTGCCCCCGTGACAAGACAGATTTTTCCGTCAAAACGGCCTGAATTTTGTTGGCCTAAACTCTGCTTATTTGTATTTTTTGGGCTCATGACACAGCCTTTCCGCCATTCACCTCAATCAGCTCACCACAAATATAGCGCGCTTTATCTGAGGCTAAAAACACCACCACATCAGCGATATCATCAGCCTCAGCAATGCGCCCTAAAGGCACAGATCGGTTCAATAGCTCAATCGCTTCATCAGGATTCATCCCGCGTCTTTCAAAGCCAGATCGCAACATCGGGGTATTCACCTCATTTGGGCACACACCATTAATGCGAATATTTTGATGCGCGTGATCCATGCCCATGCATTCTGTCAGACTAGCCAAGGCCGCTTTGGTCATACAATACAGCGCATGATTGGGCCCTGGTCTGCGGCCCCAACAAGAGGCAATATTCACAATGGCACCACCGCCGCCTTCTGCCATTAACGGGATTGCCGCACGGCAAATGCGAAAGGGGGCTTCGACATTCACTGCCAAAGATAATCGTAATTCTTCGTCACTTGAATCTGTAACGGGCCCGCGGTGAATGATGCCAGCATTATTCACAATCACATCAAGACCGCCCATCATATGATGGGCTTGGCTTGCCAGATCATTGGCAAAAAAGATATCAGAAAGATCGCCTTGAATTTGGTAATCTGACGGGCCAGTCATGTCATGTTTATCAGCTGCGGTGATCGTGCCGCCTTGTGACGCAAATGCCGTGATTAACGCTTGGCCAATACCACCTCCCGCCCCAGTGATTAAAATCTTTTTGCCTTCAAATATCATGGATTTTGCTTTCTTGTAGATGTGTATCACCGCTGTTGCGACAGTTTTTCATATAGGCAAGAAAAGCGCAAATATGCTATCACATGCAACAGTAAAATACGGGGTGGTTTTCCATGACACCAAAAGGCAAAAGATTGGCTTTAATTGCGGCTGCAGGGTTGATGTTGGCAGCGGCTATCATGCTCGCATCCGTTGCGTTGCGCGATAATATCGTCTTTTTTGTGACCCCCGCAGAAATCACAGATGATCATCGCACATCCAAAAGATTGCGCCTTGGTGGCTTGGTGGCCGAAGGCTCGATTATAATTGATGGCACAATAAATCAATTTGATGTCACAGATGAAAAAAAGACCTTATCTGTGCGGTATGAAGGGGCCTTGCCAGATTTATTCCGTGAAGGCCAAGGCATCATCGCAGAAGGCGCCTTTGACGGCCCTATCTTTATCGCTGATACGGTGCTTGCCAAACATGATGAGACCTATATGCCGCGCGAAATTAAAAAAAGCTTAGAGGTGCAAGGTGTCTGGAAGGGTGATCAAAGCGACGCCAAATAATGACGTACGCAAGATTGAATATGCCGAAAACGATCACCGCCTAATTTTGTGCCGCCATACCATCTTGTGACCACAACCAGATGATCTGATAACTCTTCGCGTTCTAGCATGCGCAAAATAACCATGCCTGCGCCTGTCTCGCCATCATCTTGTTTAATGGCTCCCTCTTTTGACGATATCACAGCCCAGCTATGATGTGTGGCACGCGAAAATTTTTTATGCCGCTTCAGCTCTTTTAACAGCCAATCTACCTCTTGGCGTGAGGTGGCAATGCCGCCAGAGACAGCGTATTTTGACCCTTTATCAGTCAGTACATTTTCCAAAATTGTCACAGTCATAAACAGGCCCTATCACCGCCACCACTTAGCAGAGGATTAGCGTTGCTCTGTCTGCCAATTGGGATGGGCAAATGGCACATCATTGGCGCGTGGCAAAGGCGTTTTGCCCAAAATATGATCAGATGCTTTTTCCCCTGTCATAATGGATGGGGCATTCAAATTGCCATTTGTGATACGTGGAAATAATGAAGAATCGGCGCAATATAGATTTTCAAACCCAATCACAGATGTATCAGGCGCGACAACCGCCATCGGGTCATTCACATCACCCATCTTGCACGTCCCACAAGGATGATAAGCAGATTCGGCATGTTCTCTGATAAAGGCATCAAGCGCTTCATCTGAGGTTTTATCGTCCCCTGGCTGAATTTCATGACCACGATATTCATCAAAAGCAGGTTGTGCCAAAATCTCTCTGGTCAGGCGCAGTGCCTTTCGAAATTCAGGCATATCATCTTCTTGAGATAAATAATTAAATTTGATCTCTGGTGCGGTTTCAGGGTGCGCATCTTTGATATGCACATGGCCACGTGATTTTGAGCGCATCGGTCCCACATGCAATTGAAACCCATGACCTTCGGCAGGGGCTTTGCCATCATAACGAATGGCAACAGGGAGAAAATGATATTGAATATCGGGATAAGGGATATTTTTATCTGATCTGATAAAGCCAAGCGATTCAAATTGATTAGATGCACCAAGGCCTTTTTTGAAAAACAACCATTTAAAGCCAATCCATGCTTTCGCAAAGAGATTCAAATGCGAATAAAGGGTAATCGGTTTCTTACAAGCAATTTGGAAATACACCTCTAGGTGATCTTGCAAATTGGCCCCAACACCTGGGCGATCTGCCAATACGGGCACAGATGCTTTTTCAAGGACTGCGCGCGGCCCAATGCCTGAACGTTGCAGAATGGCGGGACTTCCAATCGCACCTGCTGATAAAATCACAGCCTTTTTGGCAAAAACATCAAATGACACCCCCTTTTGTTTCGCTCTGACGCCAATGCATTTTTTGCCATCAAATAACAGCTTTTCAACCATCACCCCTGTTTTCAATTTCACATTGCCTCTGGCCAAAGCAGGACGCAGATAAGCATTAGCGGTTGACCAACGCCTGCCTTTATAAACCGTCATATCAGCAGGGCCCATGCCTTCTTGGCGATGACCATTATAATCATCTGTTGCCACATAGCCTGCCTGCTGAGAGGCATCAACAAAGGCATGATGAAGCGGGTTATCACGCGGGCCTCTTGTGATATGAAGCGGGCCATCTGTGCCGCGCCACGGGGCCTCGCCGCCATGCGCGGTTTCCATGCGACGGAAATAAGGCAGAATATCCGCATAAGACCAGCCTGTGGCCCCTTCGGATTCCCAATGATCATAATCGCCTGCATTGCCGCGCACATAAATCATGCCATTAATCGAAGATGACCCGCCAATGACCTTGCCACGTGGACAGACCAAAGACCGCCCATCAAGGGAGTCTTCTGGCTCTGCTTTATAGCCCCAATCATAGCGTTTCATATTCATCGGATAGGATAAGGCGGCTGGCATCTGGATAAAGGGGCCCCAATCTGATTTTCCAAATTCCAACACCAACACATCATGATCAGGGACTTCCCCCAAACGATAGGCAATTGTGGAACCAGCTGATCCAGACCCGATAATGATGTAATCATATTGTTTCGTCATATGCCTTTGCCTTTTGGGTTGGTTATGTGGTTCATAGGCTGGTCGATTGGACAGTTCCACGCCAGCCCTTGTTTGGATTTTAGAATCTGCTACCTTTCAGTCATCTGCGATAACAGGTGGTGGTGTCAACCAGTAAAATAACAGAGGCATCACAAGCGTTAACAGGGAGATTTTATTATGGAACAACTTGCTTTTACCATCCCTGATCATGGCCATCTTACACAACTAGCAGATGATTTATATTGGGCCAGATTTCAGCTGCCATTTCGGTTAAATCACATTAATCTTTATATGATTGATGGCAAGGATGGCTGGATCCTGATTGATGCTGGCATTTGTTCAGATGAGACAAAGACACAATGGCAGGCCTTGCTAGACGGACCGTTACAAGACCAGCCAATCGCACAAATCATCATCACCCATCACCATGTGGATCATATCGGATTTGCGGGCCCTTTGGCAGAGATGACAGGCGCGCCTGTCTTTATCAGCCAAGGCGAGGCCAAAAAGTCGCATTGGATGTTTGACTATGATGAGGTGGCTTTTTCGCATTTTATCGCTGATACCTATCACCGCTTTGGCATGGATGCCGCCATCTGTGAGGAAGCGCGCCAGAATGTCGGGCGCTTTCAACGCCATGTGGCACCATTGCCCCGTTTTTCCTATCTATCAGACAATGATGTGATCATCAGCAAGGCTGGCACATGGCATATCAGGCTTGATACAGGCCATACCCAATCGCAAATCGGCCTTTATGATCAAGAGCGTGGCCTTTATATCGCTGGTGATTTTCTACTGCCGCGCATTTCACCAAATATCCCTGTGGATATTCGTGATTTAAATTTTGATATGCTTGGGGCCTATTTCACCTATTTGCACGAGATGGCCAATATGGATGAAGCGTGGCAGATTTTCCCTGGTCATGATTGGCCCTTTGCCAAAGGGGCAAGCAGAGCCAAAGCGTTAATCAGCCATCATCACAACAGATTGCAATCTTTAACCGCCGCCGCCGCCGCATCTGATCTGACTGTCCATGATGCCATGGCCCATTTATTTGGCAAAAAATTTGAAGCGCATGAGATGTATTTTGCGGCTGGCGAAGCGCGCGCGCATCTAACCCATCTGGTTGCCACCAACCAGATGGTCATCACTGAAAAAGATGGCGTTGATTATTTCGCCTTATCACACCCATAGGCGTTGTCGACCGCGGCAAGAATCAGCAAAGTGGCCGCGAAATCAAGATTGGTTTCAGGACGTTGCAACCACGCTTTGGTAACATCCGCAAGCGCATCTGGGCCGACATCATCTGTCAAACATAGACCAGGTTTTTGGCCATTTGTTTTCTCAGCAATCAGTTCGGCTGTGGTAAAGGCATCCACCGCGCCTGTGATATAGACAATACAGATGGCTTCATCTTGCGGGTTTGCAGATGAGCAATATAATTGCAAGGCACGGCCATCAATCAAATCGGCTGAGGCTGGCGCAGTCATAAACCATAAACCAAGACCACATAATGCTGCTTTTAGTTTCGTTTTCATGATTTTGCCCTTTCTGATTAGGCTGTTTCCAATATGATTTTTGGGGGCGCTTTGCCGTTATGAATATCTTCAAATGCGCCTTGTCCTTCAGATAAGGGACGAATCTCACTCCAGCCCTTGCCTGTGATATGCCCGTCTTCGAGCAAGGCAAGAGATTCCGCAAAATCAGCCTTATCATAGCAATAGCTGCCTTTGAATGTGACCTCTTGCAAAGTCAGATAACGTGTATCAAGCCCTGGCTCTGAATCTTGCAAGCCAATATGCAAGATATGCCCCCCTGGGCTTACCAATTCGGTGCTGGCTTGGCGCGTTCTGCCTGTGCCAACCGCATCAAAGATTAACGGCACAGAATGCGCATCAGGGGCTGTTTCAAGCGGGTTATAACAATCCACACCCACCAATTGATTTAACATATCGCGTCTTGTGTTGCTGACCTCTGCGATATGAATATCTTGATAGCCAAGATGTTTGGCAAGCAGACCAGCTAAAAGACCAATGGCACCACCGCCCAAAATCACCATGCGATCACTGCGGCTTGCCTGATAATCAGATGTCATCAGCCGCATGGCATGCACCACACAAGCAAGTGGTTCCACCAAGGCCGCATCTTTCAATGATGTTTCAGGGCGCAAAGGCGTTAAATTATCTGTGCGAATAGATAAATATTGCGCAAAGCCCCCTGGTTGACGCATGCCAATCATTTCCCGATGCAAACAAAGATGGATGGCACCTTTTTCACATGACACACAAGCCCCGCAATGCATCAAAGGGTTCACCGCAACCATCTGGCCTGCAAAGGGTCCGTCTATGGCGCGGCCAACGGCTTCATGCCCCAAAATCAAAGGTGGCACGCGGCGTGAATCATGACCATGCCACGCATGCATATCCGACCCACAAACGCCGCAAAAAGACACATCAACAATGGTATGACCATCTTTTGCAACAGGATTATCTTGTTCCATGAAATGACATGACATCACATCAGAATATACAAGAGCTTCCATCATCACCTCCGATGGTCAAACAAGGTTTTATTATCAGCCTAGATTTTCGCCTGGGAAATATTTCCGCAAACGAATATCGCCTGCTCTGGCGTGACCTTCCATACCTTCGAGACGCGAGATACGTGCGGCAGCTGCGCCCACTTCGCGGTTGGCTTCTCTGGTCATGCGCTGTGTTGTGACAACCTTCATATATTTATGCACTGACAGACCGCCTGTGTAATGAGCTGCGCCTTTGGTTGGCAGAATGTGGTTTGTGCCTGAACATTTATCGCCATAGCTGACGGTGGTTTCTTCGCCCACAAATAAGGAGCCATAATTTTTCAGCCTGTCCGTAAACCACACATCATTTTTGGTCTGTACCTCAAGATGCTCTGCGGCATATTCATCAGATACCACTGCCATTTCTTCATCTGTGTCACATAAGATCACTTCGCCATAATCACGCCATGCCGCTGTTGCCGCTGATTTGGCAGGTTCTGGCAATGTATCAATATGACCGTGAATGCGTTCCATCACATCATCTGCCAAAGCGCGTGATGTTGTGAATAACCATGCTGGTGAATCAGGGCCATGTTCTGCCTGTGATACCAAATCTTCAGCCACAATCGCAGGATCGGCTGTTTCATCAGCGATGATGGCAATCTCTGTGGGGCCAGCAAACATATCAATGCCCACACGCCCATAAAGTGTGCGCTTGGCTTCGGCAACAAAGCGGTTGCCAGGACCAACTAAAATCCGCGCTGGCTTGCCTGTGAATAACCCAAAGGCCATTGAAGCAATGCCTTGTACCCCGCCAAGAGACAAGATCTGATCTGCCCCACATAAATTCATTGCATATAAGATTGCTGGGTTTGGCCCTTTATCTCCATGCGGTGCGGTACAAGCCACGATATTTTCAACACCTGCCACTTTGGCGGTGGCAATTGACATAATGGCAGATGCCACATGCGCATAACGACCCCCTGGCACATAACAGCCTGCGGTTTCAATCGGGATCAGCTTTTGACCAGCCCAAAGACCGGGTGATAATTCCGTTTCAAATTCTTTGATTGAATCACGCTGTGCTTCGGCAAAGCGCACCACCCGTTCCTTTGCAAATGCAATATCAGCCTTTAACTGGTCTGATACTTGCTTGCCAGCTTCTTCGATTTGTTCTGCGGTTACCACAGCAGGGCCCGTATAGCCGTCCAAATCACGGCCATAAGCGAGGGCTGCTTCTTCACCACCAGCTTCGATTTTGGCAAGCATTTCGCGGACGATTGCTTGCGTTTCTTCGGTACCAGTTTGTGGTGTCTTTGACGCTTTTTTCAGATAAGTAACAGTCATTTTTACGATCCATATATGTAATTTGGTAACCACAATGCGATTTGTGGGAAGCTAAAGATAAGGATGAGACCTATTAATTGGATAACCATGAATTGCATCATGCCAAGATAGATGTCTTTCAAATCCCAATCAGGCACAACGCCTTTCAAGAAATAGGCCGACAAGGCAACAGGCGGGCTGAGCCAGGCGGTCTGCAAATTCACAGCCACCAAGATACCAAACCAAGTCAAATTCACATCTAGCTTGACCAAAACAGGAATCAAGATTGGTACAATGATCAACACAATCGGTACCCATTCCAATGGCCAGCCTAGCAAGAAAATCAACGCCATAATGATGATCAAAATCATCGTTGGTGACAATTCCCAAGCCAATAAGAAGTCAGTCAACATGGTTGGTGTGCCAAGGCGCGAGAACACCGCACCAAAGAAGTTTGACGCCGCAACAAGGAACAAGATCAAAACAGTCAGTTCCAATGTTTTTTGCAACGCATCAAACAGACCTTTCCATGATAATTTGCGATAAGCCAAGGCCAAGATCAAGGCGCCAAATGCACCACAGGCCGCACCTTCGGTTGGGGTTGCCCAACCAAATAGGATTGAACCAAGCGCAAAGGCAACCAATGTGGATGGCGGCACAAGACCCATAAAGAATTCGTACCACAAATCAGAAAAGAAGAAGCCAGCAGGCTTATTTTCTTTGACCCAGCGGCTTGCAAAATACATCAAACCAATCCAGCCAGCAGGGATCAAGAAAGAGGAGAACGGGAATAGGCCATATAAATTGCCATTCAGACCCATAATCATAAAGGTAAATAGCAAGAGGATTGACCCAATCACCAGAATGGATTCTAGCCAATAATACCGTGATGTTGTCGGCTGATCTTCAGGCGACAGAATTGGCCCAAGTGAAGGGTTCAACCAACAGCGGATCAACGCATAAGCCGCATATAAGGATGCCAACATAATGCCAGGGACAATCGCGGCCGCGAATAGATCTGTGACAGGCACTTCCAAAACAGGACCCATCACAACCAGCATAATTGATGGCGGGATCAAAATACCCAAGGTACCACCTGCGGTAATGGTGCCAGCGGCAAGACGCACATCATAACCAGAGCGGTTCATTGTCTTGGCGGCCATAATGCCCAAAATCGTTACAGATGCGCCCACAATACCTGTGGCAGCGGCAAAAATGGTGGATACAAATAACACGGCCAAATACAGCGCGCCTCTTGTGCGAGACAACATCAATTGTACAGAGGTAAATAGACGTTCCATCAAGCCTGCTTGTTCCATCAAAATGCCCATAAAGACAAATAACGGCACAGCGGCAAGCGTTTGTTCCAACATCACAGAGTTAAATTGCAAGGTCTGAAGATAGAAGACAAGCTTGCCACCAAATCCCCATGCGCCAAACACAAACGCCAAGAAAATCAAGGTAAAGGAAATAGGAAAGCCCACGAAAATCGCCAATAACATGACCGCGATCATGATCACGCCAATCATTTGTGGCGAGACACCAAAGGCCCCTTTAATGCCATCACCCATAAGCATTTCAACAGGCAATAAATTCGGGAAAAAGCTTTCGATAAATATCGCAAGTAAGGCAACAACATAAATGGGTAAAATACGATCAAGCCATTTGCGAGAGCTCTCGCGCAAATCATGGCGACAACGAAGCAATTCAGCCACACCTTGCAATAACAAGAATAACGCACCAAGCGGCATCGCAGAACGCGCAGGTGCCAATGGGGCCATCAAGGCGGTATCCATGGTGCGTTCCCATGTCATCCATGCTTTGTAAGTATATTCCGCTGATAACCAGAAGAAAAACAGCATAGCTGGGAAATAAAACAGCAGATACAGTGCCGAATCAACGCGCGCTTGTGTTTCTTTTGACCAATTACGGAACAAGAAATCCGCCCTGATATGGACACCGCGCATCAACGCATAACCTGCGCCAAGCATAAACATCGCACCAGCAAACATACGAGAAGTATCATAGGCCCACATGGTAGGTGCCACAAACAGCTTTCGGGAAACAACCTCATAGACCATCGCAATGATCACAGGCACCAAAAGAACGCATGTGATGCGCCCTACCCAATTATTCAGGATATCGATATTCCCAACAATCTTGCGAATAATGGGATGCATATCTTCTGGTGTTTCACCAGGTTCACCTGACCGCCGCTCGGCAATCAGCTCATCTGCGATCTCCAGATCTTCAATTTTTGGCGCATCTGCCATGTCCCTACCCCTTTATTGGTGCGTTTTTTTAAACGCTTTGTGATTTTTATTATGTTTAAAATGTACCGATAAATAAAAATGGCAGGCCCCTTAGCAAAACTGCCAAGAGGCCTGACCTTTAACGATTTACTTTAGGCTATCAGCGTATGCTTTACCCAAGTTTGCGTTAGATGTCTGTGCCCCTGCCCAGAACGGAACAGCAATACGTGCAAAGTCTTTTTGTGACTGCCATACTTCGGCGAAGAATTCGTTTTCAGACGCATTCTTTTCCAACAGAGCGTTTGCAGCGTTCATGTAAGCTGGGAAGTAATCAGCTGGTGTATCATGCAAGATAACACCGTGATTTTCTGTTAGATCCAACAAGGCTTTACCATTGTTATAGATACGTGTGCCAACCATCTTCATCAAAGATGCGTTTGCAGCCACTTCCATGGCCTTCTTCTGGTGGTCTGTTAGTGAGTTATACACATCCTTGTTCAAGTACAAGTCAGCGTTCACAACAACCTGGTGTAGACCCTGAAGATAGTAATGCTTTAGCACCTTCTGGAAACCGAAATCACGGTCTGGCTCAGGACAGCACCATTCAGCGGCGTCAATTGTGCCCTTTTCAAGAGCTGGCAGAATGTCACCACCACCCATAGCAACAGAAGCAACGCCAATGTCTTTATATGTCTGGCCTGGTAGACCTGGAGGTGTACGGAAACGGTATTTACGGAAATCATCCATTGAGTTGATTGGCTCTTTAAACCAACCTAGTGCTTCTGGACCAACTGGCTGTAGCAT
>JBMHDH010000010.1:0-5466 GCA_049889495.1 Puniceispirillaceae bacterium (SeqCode)
TTTGTTGATTTAACAGCAGATGACAAACAACCCACCAGAGAAGATTTTGGCCAAACCTTAGCCGCAGCCAATGTGCCAGAGGGCTCTTATGTTGAGGTGCCATTGCTTGGCGGTCATACCACCAGATCATTTACAGGGCGCGTGGTTGATTTTGTGATTAACCCGCTATCAGCCCTTCAGGCAGGTGACGTTGGACAAACCGTTCAAAGCGCACAATTACCAGTTGGTGCATTATCGGCAAGAGCTGAGGATTTCGAGGCCATTAATGAAGTCAAATATAACAGCCTTGATCCCTATGCACGGGCACGTTCGGTTTATTTCCAACAACGTAAAGGCTTGTTAGAAGACAGATTGCCTGGTGAAATTAGTGAAGGTGAAAATGACGATGCCTTTGATGACTTTTTTGGAGATTCCTAAATGGTAAAATTATGTTTGCGGCTTTTCATGACCTTGGCCTTTACGCTTGGCATCTCTAGCTCTGTGGCACGGGCTGATGCCCGCCTTGATGGGGCAAGCGCCTTAGTGGCTGAGATGGCTGGCGCTGTGAAGCAAGCGGTTGAAGCTGATTATGACAGTGATGATGCCAAAATGGCCGCCATTGATGGTTTGCTTGATCGCTATTTTGATTTTGAAGGCATTACCCGTTTTTCAGCTGGCCGCGCTTGGAAAAAAGCAACAGACGCGGAAAAAGCAGAATACACCATCTTGTTCCGCAAAGTGTTAACAGGCCTTGCTGGGCGGCAATTTGACCAACTTAAGGGCTTAGAATACACAATCACCAAAACCGTCAGCAAAGGCAAGAAGCTGGCTCTTGTCACAGGGGTGATGAAAGATCCAAGCGGTGAGTTACCAGATGCGATTGTCAGCTGGCGTGTTGCAACACCACAAGGCAAGCCGCCTTTAATTATTGATGTGGAAATTGAAAATATTTCAATGCTGATTACCCAGCAACAAGAAAACACCGCCATTATTCGTAAAAATGGTGGCAAATTTTCAGCTTTGATTGATGTTCTAAAAAAGACGGCGGCTGATTTATAAGCCGCCGATCTTTTATTCAATTTCGAAACACATCCTAGCGTGAAATTGGCTTATATTTGATACGCGTTGGGCGTTCGGCATCATTGCCAAGACGGCGCTTTTTATCAGCTTCATACGCCTCATAATTGCCTTCAAACCATTCCACATGGCTGTCACCTTCAAAGGCAAGGATATGGGTTGCGATCCGATCCAAGAACCAGCGATCGTGCGAAATAACAACGGCACAGCCTGCAAATTCCAGCAAAGCTTCTTCAAGCGCACGCAAAGTATCCACATCCAAATCATTGGTTGGTTCATCCAATAGCAGAAGATTCGCACCGCTTTTCAGCATACGTGCCAAGTGAACACGGTTGCGTTCGCCACCTGATAATTGACCCACTTTTTTCTGTTGATCTGCGCCTTTAAAATTGAAATTTGACACATAAGCGCGTGATGGCACGGTGCGCTTGCCAAGTTCCAATTCATCAAGCCCATCTGAGATAACTTCCCAAACCGTTTTATCATCATCAAGCGCATCACGCGACTGGTCCACATAGCCAAGCTTGACCGTGTCACCCACAGTCAGGCTACCTGAATCAGCGTCTTCAAGGCCCGTTAACATACGGAACATGGTTGTTTTACCTGCGCCATTTGGCCCAATCACACCAACAATCCCACCTGGTGGTAGGCGGAAAGTGGCTTCATCAATTAACAATCTGTCACCAAAACCTTTGACCAATGCGTCAGCTTCGATGACTTTATCACCCAAGCGTGGCCCTGCTGGGATCACAATCTTGGCTGTTTCAATTTTTTGCTGTTGGCCTTCTTCAAGCAATTTTTCATAAGCTGTGATACGCGCTTTTGATTTGGCTTGGCGGGCTTTTGGCGCAGAACGCACCCAATCCAATTCGCGTGATAATGATTTTACCCGCGCATCTTCTGATTTGCCTTCTTGTTCTAAACGCTTTTGCTTTTGTTCAAGCCAGCCTGAATAATTGCCTTCATAAGGAATGCCTTGCCCACGATCCAGTTCCAAGATCCAGCCAGCCACTTCATCCAAGAAATAGCGATCATGCGTGATGGTTACGACTGTGCCAGGGAAATCATGCAAAAAGCGTTGCAACCATGCGACTGATTCGGCATCCAAATGGTTTGTTGGCTCATCAAGCAATAACATATCTGGCGCCGATAACAGCAAACGGCATAACGCAACACGGCGGCGTTCCCCGCCAGATAATTTTGTCACATCTGCTTCGCCATCTGGCACACGCAACGCATCCATGGCAATCTCAGCTTTGCGTTCAAGATCCCATGCATCCATGGCATCAATCTTTTCTTGCAATTCCGCTTGCTCAGCGATGACGTCATTCATCTCATCATCTGTTAATTCTTCGGCAAAGCGCGCTGATACTGCGTTAAAACGATCCACCAATTCTTTGGCTTCGCCCATGCCAGACATCACATTGCCTTGCACATCCATGGACGGGTCCAATTCTGGCTCCTGTGCCAAATAGCCGATATTCAGCCCATCTGCTGCTTTGGCTTCACCGCTAAAATCTGTTTCAATCCCAGCCATGATCTTCAGCAAGGTTGATTTACCAGCACCGTTCAGGCCAAGCACGCCAATTTTCGCACCTGGTAAAAAGGACAAGCTGATATCTTTTAGAACTTCTTTGCCGCCTGGATAGACTTTGCCAAGCTTGTACATTGAATAAACATATTGCGAACTGACCATGGACCTGTTCCCTTTTGGTAAATAATGCTGATGGTTTTAATCTGCCATACTGATAGGCTTTTTTTAACAAAATAACTAGCCTTGCGTGACCCATTTGATATTGTTAGGCACAAAATAAGACGATTTATGTGGTAATGATGCTTAGCGAACCTTTTTGGATCCTAATTTTTGATGCGGCATTAGGCGTGATGCAATGGCTGTTGTTATTGCGCTTTGCCTATGGGATTTTTTTGCCAGAAAACACCAGAATATTTGGCATTATCCATAATAACAAAGTGACTGATCCCGTGATTAAAAGTTTCGGTTTTTTAACGCCTGATTGGCTAATCGGGCGCGTTCGGCCGCTTTATGTTGCTTTTTATTTTCTGATTGCGCGCTTTTATATTCTGCCAACCATAATAGGCTATGATGTTTATGGGCTTGTCGATTTATCTATCGAAGCCTTGCTTTTTGTGTTGCTTGATAGCCTGTCATAAGCGGTACCAGCAGCCCTGATGGCAGGGCGCATGACCTATTGCCGCTCAATCGCAATAAAGCTGCCTTTTTTGCCTGATGCGCTGTAATATTGCATGCCTTCCAGATCTGGCCCTTTGATATGGAGCCATAACCCCCCATCTGCATCTGCTGAAAATGACAAGATCTGTATTTTCGGTGCCACGATAATGGCTGGCACATCATCACTTTGGGCCAGCTTTTTGCTTTGTTGTGACAACCCGATGCCAAGCAAGACAATACAGACCACAATCATCACGCCCATGATCGCTGTCACCGCTTTCAAAAGACGCATTTGCTTTTCAGAAAATGGGCCTTGTGCGGTTTGTTCTTCATTTATCGGTGAATTATCTTTATGATCTGGACGCATGGAACACACACAATCTCTTATTATGACTGCCACCAGCGAAGATGCTGGGACGCGCCTTGACAGATGGCTGGCAAAGGCAAGTGAATTGGATTTGTCTCGGACCAGATTAAAAGCGTTGATCCAAGACGGACATGTATCTTGTAATGGCGTTAAAGTAACGGATCCCTCTGCCAGCGTCAAATCTGATACAGATTACGAATTACAAGTCCCACCACCTGAAGATGCGACCCCACAACCCCAAGATATTCCGCTACAGATT
The DNA here is from genome assembly GCA_049889495.1 of Puniceispirillaceae bacterium (SeqCode). Lineage (GTDB taxonomy): Bacteria > Pseudomonadota > Alphaproteobacteria > Puniceispirillales > Puniceispirillaceae > UBA685. The sequence goes on from JBMHDH010000010.1 coordinate 3,874, forward strand.
TATTATGAAGATGATCATCTGATTGTGTTGGAAAAACCTGTTGGCATGGTCGTGCATCCTGCCCCTGGGTCATATGATGGCACATTGGTCAATGCGTTATTACATCATTGCGGCGACAGCCTGTCTGGTATTGGCGGGGTGGCGCGCCCTGGAATTGTGCATCGGCTTGATAAAGATACATCAGGCGTAATGATGGCCGCAAAATCTGAAAAAGCACATGTGAAATTATCAAAAATGTTTGCGCGCCATGCATTAGAGCGGCGCTATCATGCGCTTGTTTGGGGCTTGCCACCTGAAAGGGTGGGGACAATTGATGCCCCACTCGCCCGATCAAAACATGACAGAAAAAAACAAGTTGTCACCGAGACTGGCAAAGAGGCCATCACTCATTATCAAACAGTGCGTGATCTGCCGCCTTTTGCCGCCATTGTGGCATGCGAGCTTGAAACAGGTCGCACGCATCAAATCCGCGTTCATATGGCCGCGATGGGGTATGGCATTATCGGAGATCCGCTTTATGGCGCACCGCTTCGCTCTGCCCAGATGCCAGATCAAACCGCACGTGATTTATTGGCGGAAATGCGCGCCTTCCCGCGCCAAGCCTTGCACGCCGCCCATTTGGGATTTGCCCATCCGATCACAGGCGAGATGCTGTCATTTGAAAGCCCTTTGCCAGATGATATGACAAGCTTGGTCAAACAAATCGAAGCTGGCATTTCACGCCGTGCCAAAGGGATGTGATAGCTATTATAAATAAGCGGATCATCACGCCTCTTGCATAACAGGTGATCAATGCCCATATCACAATAAGGGGATAATGTAAGATCAACCATTATATGGGGAATATAATTGTCAAAGAATGCTGTGATTCCAGCCATTAGCCCAGATGGGAATTTGTCGCGCTATCTTGATCAGATCAGGCAATTTCCTATGCTTGAAGCCTCTGAAGAATATAGCCTTGCCACAGCCTGGAAGGATGAAGGTGATGTTGAGGCAGCGCACAAGCTTGTGACAAGCCATTTACGCCTTGTTGCCAAAATTGCGATGGGCTATCGCGGCTATGGTCTGCCAATGGCAGATCTCATTTCCGAAGGCAATCTTGGTATGATGCATGCGGTTAAAAAATTTGAACCTGAAAAAGGGTTTCGTCTTGCGACCTATGCTATGTGGTGGATTAAGGCGGCCATCCAAGAATATATTTTACGCAGTTGGTCTTTGGTCAAAATTGGCACCACCTCTGCACAAAAGAAATTATTCTTTAATTTGCGGCGTCTAAAAAATAAAATCCAAGATGTGGATAGCGGCCATCTTCAGCCAGAACAAATTACCCATATCGCCGAAGAATTAAATGTATCAGAAGCTGATGTAGCCTCTATGGAACAGCGCATGGCTGGTGGTGATATGTCTTTGAACACCACGGTGAAATCAGATGGCGAGCAAAGCACAGAATGGCAAGATTGGCTTGAAGATAGCACACCTGATCAAGAAACCACCTTTGCTGAAGCCCAAGAATATGACGCAAGAAAATCATTGATGATTGAGGCCATGCAAAGCTTGAATGAACGTGAACAACGCATCATCCAAGCACGCCGC
>JBMHDH010000011.1:0-4140 GCA_049889495.1 Puniceispirillaceae bacterium (SeqCode)
ATCCCTCAGCCAGAGCAGCCTTTTTCCAAACTCTGCGCGATATGGTGCGCAACATCTCGCATCACCAAACGCGCCAAGCCTATGGCGATGAGATTGAAAATCGCATTTCTGCTTTGCGGCAATCTTTGCGTGGTGCTGGTACGGCAAGTGGCAAAATGGGCCTGTTAAACCAGCGGATGGTGCGCCGCCCGCAAACAGGTGCCCGAAGCCGATTGCTTGTCACCTTGGCTTTGCTGATTTCGCATCCGCATAAAATTGCGGATTATTATGAAGAACTTGGCATGGTTGATTTTGGTCGAAAAGGCAGTGACAAACGGCTGGAAGACATCAAAACAGATATGCTTGATAGGGTAATTCATGAAGCAGACCTTGACTCGGACACGTTGCGACACCATTTATCTGGAATGGGTCACAGCCAAATATTGTCTGAACTCTACAGTGATGATATAATAGCGCGTCTGGGGGGTCATCCAGATCATATAGCACAAGATAAAATCGCTGCATTATTGCAAGATTTATTAGCGCGCTTAAATAGATAACCATCCGTTTCGTGCGCTGATAATGTGCGGCACGATGATGTGCGGCACAATGATGTGAATGACAATGCCTTGTGGGGCAAGACAAAAACAAGTTAGGCGAGAGTTTGAAAAAATATGGCACGTAAATCAAACGCTGTGGCAAATGACGCAAAAGACGCCAAGGCTGATGCACCAATTCTAGATACCAACAGTTCTGCGATTAAAACCCTGATCAAAAAGGGCAAAGAGCGCGGCTATGTGACTCATGATGAATTAAACGCTGCCTTGCCACAAGGGGACATGTCCTCTGAACAAATCGAAGATGTGATGGCCGCGCTTGATGAAATGGGCGTGAATGTGGTCGATGGCGCAGATAGCGAAGATGCAGCCAATGATGATAAATCAGAAGAAGGCGGCACAAGCGGCAATCTATCTGATAGCGATGTATCTGGATCTGATGATCCTGTACGCATGTATTTGCGCGAAATGGGCACAGTTGAACTCTTATCCAGAGAAGGCGAGATTGCCATTGCCAAGCGCATTGAGGCTGGCCGCGAAATGATGATTGGCGGCATGTATGAAAGCCCGCTTACCATCCGCGCTTTGATGGAATGGCGCCGCAAAGTTGAAGATGGCGAAATGCCATTGCGCGATATCATTGACTTGGACACCACCTATAATCGGTTAAATGGCAATGTCATTGAAGATCAAAATGAAATCGCCTTAAAAGACGAAGAAGATCTAGAAAAGCTTCAAGATCAGGACGATGAATCTGATGACGAAGATGAATCTGATGACGATCAATCTGATGAGTCAGATGATGATATTGATGATCTGAACATGTCACTTGCGGCGATGGAAGAAGCTGTAAGAGATGATGTATTTGCCAGCTTTGATGATGTGGAAAAGGCCTTTATGCAGTTCCATAAATTGCAATCAGCTCATCTGAAAGCAATGAAATCAGAAAAGCCGTTTGATGTGAAAAAGAAACAAGAGCTTCAAAATGCGCGTATTGCGCTTGCTGAAAAAATGGAAGCTGTGTTTTTAAATGCTGGCAGGTTGGAATCTTTGTCAGAACAGCTGTTTGATCTCAGCCGTCATATCACCGCTATCGAAGGCCAGATGATGCGCCTAGCCACTGATTGCCGCGTCAATCGTAACCAATTTATCGAAGCCTGGACAGGGCGCGAAAATGTTGCGAACTGGCCTGGTGAGGGCTATCAAAATGCCGCATGGCGCAAATTGATTGATAATCATCAAGATGAGGTCCGCGATATCCAAGTTAAGATGGATTTGATGATTGATGATATCGGCCTTTCAATTGCCGAATTCCGCGAAATCATCCAAACCGTGCAACGCGGCCAAAGAGAAGCGGCACGTGCCAAAAAAGAAATGGTCGAAGCCAATTTGCGTTTGGTGATTTCTATTGCCAAAAAATACACAAATCGTGGCTTGCAATTCCTTGATTTGATTCAAGAGGGCAATATTGGTCTGATGAAAGCGGTTGATAAATTTGAATATCGCCGTGGTTATAAATTTTCGACCTATGCCACTTGGTGGATCAGACAGGCGATCACCCGTTCTATCGCTGACCAAGCGCGCACCATCCGTATTCCTGTGCATATGATTGAGACCATTAATAAATTGGTCCGCACGTCACGTCACATGCTTCATGAAATCGGCAGAGAGCCAACCCCTGAAGAATTGGCAGAAAAGCTGTCAATGCCGCTTGATAAGGTGCGTAAGGTTCTGAAAATTGCCAAAGAACCAATCTCGCTTGAAACGCCGATTGGGGATGAAGAAGACAGCCAGCTAGGTGATTTTATCGAAGATAAAAACGCGGTTCAGCCACTTGATGCTGCGATCCAATCAAATCTTCGCGAAACCACAACAAGAGTGCTTGCCAGCCTCACCCCGCGCGAAGAGAGAGTCTTGCGCATGCGTTTTGGGATTGGTATGAACACAGACCACACACTTGAAGAGGTTGGTCAGCAATTCTCTGTGACAAGAGAACGTATCAGACAAATTGAAGCCAAAGCGCTTCGTAAGCTGAAACATCCGTCACGGTCTCGGAAATTGCGTAGCTTCCTAGAACATTAAGTTTAGGATAGATAACCAAGCAAAAGAGAATTGGGGCCTGTAGTTCAATTGGTTAGAACCCACGGCTCATAACCGTGTTGTTGCAGGTTCGAGTCCTGCCGGGCCCACCATCTCTTTTTTGTATTTTACAAATCAAAATCGCACAAAAAAACACATGACCTAATACAAAGCCATGTGTCTTTTAATATCTGTCACAGATCTTTTGTCGATTTAGGCTTTTTTCACAAGCTTATCTGTTGATGCTTTGATACGCGCCATCGCATCAACCAACGCTTGTGTTGATGTGGCATAAGAGATTCTGAAATGTGGCTCTAATCCAAAGGCCGCCCCTTGCACAGCAGCAACACCGCCATCTTCGAGCAACCATGTGACATAATCCCCATCATTTTCAATCACCTTGCCATCTGGACGTGTGGCACCGATCAAGCCTGCGCAAGATGGATATACATAAAAGGCACCATCAGGGCTGGCACAATCCAACCCTTCAATGTCATTTAGCGCATTCACCACCAAATTACGACGTTCGGCAAAATGCACCAAATTAGATGCCATAAAGTCAAGCGGGCCATTCAGGGCGGCCACAGCGGCATATTGCGCAATTGAATTAGGGTTTGATGTTGATTGCGACTGAATTTTTGCCATTGCCTTAATCAGCTTTTCGGGACCGCTGGCATAGCCAATACGCCACCCTGTCATACAATAAGCTTTGGATACGCCATTGGTGGTCAAAACGCGCTCCTGCAAATCAGGGGCCACTTCGACCAAGGTTGCAAATTTAAAGCCATCATAGACCAGATGTTCATACATATCATCACACATGACCATCACATGTTCATGACGACGAAGCACATCTGCTAATGCTGCCAATTCGGCCGCGCTATAGCCTGCGCCTGTTGGATTAGACGGGCTATTTAAAATCAGCCATTTGGTTTTGCTTGTAATCGCACCATCTAGGGCAGCTGGCGTTAATTTAAAACCTGTTTCTTGCGGGCAAGTCACTGGCACTGGCACACCTTCTGCCAATAGCACCATATCAGGATAAGACACCCAATAAGGCGCTGGCACAATCACCTCATCGCCAGGGTTCACTGTTGCCATTAAGGCATTATATAAAATCTGCTTGCCACCTGTGCCAACTGAGATTTCAGATGGCTTTGTCTTGATGTTATTTTCACGCGCAAATTTATCAACAATGGCCTGTTTCAATTCAGGGATACCATCAACAGCCGTATATTTTGTTTTGCCATTTGCCATGGCATTGCGTGCGGCTTCTTTTACATGTTCTGGTGTATCAAAATCAGGTTCACCAGCGCCAAGGCCAATTACATCATGGCCGGCTGCTTTCAATTCAGCTGCTTTTGTTGAAACAGCAATGGTTGGTGAAGGTTTGATCACAGAGAGTAGATCAGCAATGAATGGCATTTTCCATATCCTTATCAGGCGTCAAATGTTGATGGGTTATATCTGTTTTATACATAAGGCGTGGCGGTTTTGAAAGTCACGAAAATTTTAGCGTAATATT
>JBMHDH010000012.1:0-46957 GCA_049889495.1 Puniceispirillaceae bacterium (SeqCode)
ACAAGGCTATGTTCAGCAGGGGCTGGGCGCAGCAGATATCTTTACCTCACTCTATTTTGCAGAAGCAAAGATGGATCCGTACAACCCAACATGGGCTGACAGAGATCGGGTTTTTCTGACCACCGCGCATAATACCGCGATATTCTATGCCACCCTTGGTGAGCGTGGGTTTTTTGACACAGACAGGCTGACAACTTATGTCACAGATGGATCTGAGCTAGAGATTAACTCATCAGAAAGGCTTGGCCCCTTTGTTGAGGCGACTTGTGGCTCTCTTGGGCAGGGGCTATCGGTGGCGATTGGCTGCGCGATAGCTGCTAAACGGCAAGGACGCGCCAGCCGTTTTTATGTCATCATCGGTGATGGCGAGATGCAGGAAGGTCAGGTTTGGGAAGCGGCCATGCTGGCTGGTGCCAAAGGCCTCGATAATTTGTGCCTGATTGTCGATTATAATTTCGTCCAATCTGAAGGCACGATGGACAAGGTCATGTCCTTAGAACCTCTAATGGATAAAATGGCTAGCTTTGGTTTTGCTTGTCAGGAGGTTGATGGCAATGATGTCGGCGCCTTGCTCGATGCCTATGATACGGCGCGCCAGACTAAAGACAAACCCACCTTCATCAAGGCAAACACAATCATGGGCAAAGGCGTTAAATCACTTGAGGGGTTAATGTTCCACCAACTGCGCTTCCCCGAAGAAGTAGCTAACAGCGCCAGAGCCGAATTGGAGGCACAGCTATGAGCAAGACTTTAACACAGCTGGAAGCTGCTGATTTTATTAATCGCTCTTTTAAACCCCTGCCTCGTTCTTATGGTGATGCCTTGGTTGAGGCGGCCTTGCAAGATGAACGTATCGTTGCCCTCTGTGCTGATTTGGTGCCGCCAACCGAAACAGACCGTTTTCGCGATGAATTGCCAGACAGGTTCCTCAATACCGGCATTGCAGAAGCCAATATGATTGGCATGGCTGGCGGTATGGCAAGGTCTGGCGAAATTCCCTTTTGCCACAGCTTTTGCGCCTTTATTACCAAACGGGTGTTAGACCAAATCACCATGCAGGCTGCCTATCCGAACCTCCCTGTTAAAATTGTTGGATTTTTGCCGGGTATAGCTACCATTCTTGGGGTTTCGCATCAGGCGATTGAAGATGTCGCGATTATGCGCGCTGTGCCGAATATGGCCATTTTTGAGCCCTCCGGCTCCGAATATCATGCCGCGATGGTAGAGATGGCCCTTGAATGGGACGGACCTGTCTATCTGCGGATGAAACGACCAGATACAACGCCAAAGGCCTTTACCGCTCAGCCGCTTCAAATTGGCAAAGGGGTCATCAGGCGTGAGGGAAGCGATATCACCATTATCTCTTCTGGAATTTGCGTCCCTGAAGCGTTGAAAGCAGCGGAAGACCTTTTTAAAGATGGTATTAATGCGCGTATTATTGATATGGCCTCCATCAAACCTTTAGACGAAGAGCTTATTCTTGAGAGCGCGCAAAAAACAGGCGCGATGATTACAGTTGAAAACCACTCGATCATTGGCGGGCTTGGCTCTGCTGTGGCCGAGACATTAGTAGAAGCGGGCATTGGCATGCCTTTTAAACGTATAGGCATTCAAGACCAATTTTGTGAAGGCGGGACAACCGCCTATCTGATGAATAAATTTGGCATCGACCATATTGGCATTAAAAAAGCAGCTCGTGGCATTCTTAACGGAAAAACAAAAGGGCCAAACTTTTAGCCCGGCCCTCCTCTTATTTTGATTAAAATGCTAAAAAGTTCGAGACCTTTTCGCGTAATTCTGGAAGACTGGGAGCGTCGGCCATCTTCAATTTATTCCAGATTTCTTCCCGATCTGCAGAAAGAAGTTTTATTTCCGCTACAACCTCTTTATAATGACCATCCTCGTCAAAGTTTTGTCCATCCCGCAAATCTTCGCATTCAGAGACAAAATCGACATTGTTAGGGTTTACCGCCATATCATTTCTAGAGATAACTATAGTCTCCGGCGCTCTAAGTGCATTTGCATCTATTGCATTCGCCTCAATGCTAAGGTTGAGGTGCTTTTTTACTTTATCCACGCAAAGTTCTACATCTCTTAATTTTCCATTTTCTTCGACTCTGAGGAATATTGAATTATTGTCTGATAGGATTTTTATCACTGAACTCTCCTTTATTGCATATGGGCAAAGGAATGGGCGTTTGGCTTGAGCTGGCTCTCTAGCCATTCATCGAGCCATTCTTGCTGGTAGTAAGCTGTGCGGCCAATAAGAGCATAGCGCGGGCCTTCACCGCTCATGGCAAGCCGCGCCAAAGTCATACGAGAGGCTCTCAGGCCACAGTCTTTTAGGTAGGTTGCAGATTGTTCGCGTGTAAGCAATTTCATAGTCATTTCATCCTTATGACGTTTCAGATGACTATGTTTTGCCTTTAATCGATGGCCAGAAAAATATACCTAATTGAGGGGTTTTCCGGCGGGGTATTTTTCATTGTATTTCTCAGCGTAAAGCTCATCAATCAACTCATAACGCCTAGTGCAGGCGAGCCTTGCAAACTCTGTAATATTGGCCGTGTCTTGCTCAGCCAGAATGCGGCGCGGTGCTATAGCCTCAGAGAATAAAGGCACTCTCCAATGCATCTTCAAATGCTTTTTCGGTGTGAATTTTATTCATAATTGCATTATATAATTAAATATTAATGTTTAGGTTGTAAATAAAATCAAAAAAAGTTATAGTTGGGATTCCGTACCCTGCGCAAACATCGGGAATCTTTACCTTTCTCGTAGAATTTGGTGCTGATTGCTCGTTGGTCACAACCATCACGGATGAACCACCATCTTTTAAGGTTACAGCTTTAGCTATCAGGCAGATGTCTGCGCCATTGATGAAATTGCTAAGATGTTGCCCCTTCTGATACTTGTTGTTCACATAATTTATTATTTTGACTAAATTTTGCTGGTCATTTTGACCAGATGTAGAAAGAAAATAGCCTCCATTGTTCTTTACCCAAAGGGTTAGAGGGTCACTAGAACCGCCCTTCAAAAGTTCTGATTGCACATCTGCCACTGACTGCGCATGCTTTGAAACAAATTGTTGGTTCAACCATGCCCAAAAGGACGGAAAATGCTGTATTTTATAGAATTTGCGATGAGCAGAAATCAGAGCGTCACTATCAACTAAGTAAATCATATCTCACCGCTTTCCAATTTCTCATAAAGAGAATCGAGAACGCTATATTTGCCGACATTCAGCAAATTCAGTGCTTCTGGATAATGAACATTCCCTTCACGAAGTTGTGCAAGCACAGCCTGAACAAAACTTCTGCCATTTTTGGCTATTAGATTTCGATTTGAATCTCCGCCAGCACCTCTGCTAGGGACAACATCAGATTTGAGAATTTCATATTCGTCATCAAACTGTTGTTTAGAAATAATTTCTGTTTCATAAGCACGCCTTAACAGCACGAACTTACTAACCGCATAAACCCGCTGTAATGCAGATAAATTCTCTTCTATATTTTGGTGTCTGTTCCAAGCATCAACAAAGGAGCCCATTGGCACCAAAACTTCAGCGGCAATCTCATCACATTTTCGCTCTAGCTTCTGATATTTTTGATATGCGTCTTCTTGGTCAAAATTGGACACACCCTCTTCTCCCAAAAATATGTGAGCCAATTCATGCATAATCGTAAAAGAGCGTGCGGAATCAGATTGTGTATTTACCCAAATAATTGGCAAAAAATCACTTTTTAGCGCCATACCTCGACAAGTACTTTGTGGTATTCTTCGGTATGTATTTGAGCCAACGTAGCCAGTTCTCATTACCCATAAGCCCGCATTCTCGCATAATTTCCATATATCCGTCCAAAAAGCAGATGTTGAGCCGCGACGATTATTATAAGGCGGTACACCAAGACCGATAAAGTCTCTTATATTCTCTGCTATGCTGTTTGTACTGTCGTTTAAACTATATTTACCTTGAAAATGGCTACTTCTATAATTTGTGCCTACATCACTCAAATACTCTTCATACCATTCTTTTTTGTAGACAACGTCTTGAATAAAATCATAGAGATTAACCTCTCCAACACTTGTTTTTTTGCCTATACCACTCCGAAAGTCAGCAACGGGCATTTTAATTTCGGGGGGCTCATTAAGGTATAGGTACCCAAAAGGAATATACGTCTTTTTGGCAAAGTCTTTCGCGCGTCCCATAGCTGGGTGTTCATCACCCGCTTCCCAAGCTTTGACCTTGTCCACTTTAACTTTCAGCTTTTCTGCGATTACCGCCTGATTGAAACCACAGCGCTTTCGCGCCCATGATAACATTGACGGTTTAATGTAAGCGTAGTCCATTTTTCTTGAAAGCTCCTCCACTTGCCATTTGCTTCGCATTAACCTTTTCAGTCAATAGGGCTTAAGCCTGACAAGTTCCTACTTTCAATTTAAACCGTTGCCATTTCGTTTACTACTAACCCAAACGCAAGCTTTTTGCGCCCAAGACAACTATTAGCATTAAGAAGCCAAACATTTCCAATCAACTCAGCCTTCACTTTGATTCATCCTTCAATTGCTTCTCTAATGCTTTTAGTATTTTTTGTGTTTTAGCCTGCTCTGTATTTAAATTATCCATCTTTTGAGAAAGCGCTAACACATTCTCAACCCCATCTATTCATTCATTTTTTGTTAGGAAAATTGGTCGGAGCGGCGGGATTTGAACCCACGACCCCTACACCCCCAGTATAGTGCGCTACCAGGCTGCGCTACGCTCCGACTGGTCATGAGGTTACGCCATTGCCTCCCTATAATCAAGCATAGGGTGCGCATCTAAAGTCAAATTACGAGGATGATTTTGCCGAAGCGTGAGCTGTCAACGCATCAAGGCGCGCTTCAAGGGCTTGTAATTTTGCCAAGGCTTGGTCTGCCTTTTTGCTGACATCCCCCTGCGGCATTTGCGCATTTGTTTCTGCGGCAAGGTTTGCTGGCGCATCTGCGACAGAGCCCTCTTTTACAGCTGTTTTATCCTTGAGGCCCTTTTTTTCTTTTAAGGCTTTTTGGGCGCCTTTGATGGTAAAGCCATCGCGATACAGCAAATCACGAATATCGCTTAATAACGCCATATCGCTTGCTTTGTAATACCGTCTGCCACCAGATCGTTTCATCGGCCGTAATTGGGTGAATTTGGTCTCCCAAAACCGCAAAACATGCGCAGGCACATCAAGCTGTTCAGACACTTCTGAAATTGTACGATAAGCCCATTCTGCTTTATCAGACATAGTCAGGCCTTATGATTGGCTGTTGACGCGGTCTCTCATCTGGCTGGATGGCCTGAAAGACAAAACGCGGCGCGGTGTGATAACCGCCTCTTCTCCACTTTTTGGATTGCGTCCCATTCTGGCGGTTTTTTGAGACACAGAGAAAGTCCCGAAAGATGAGATCTTCACCTGTTCGCCTTTCTCAAAACATTCTGAAATTTCATCCAAGACAGATTCTACCAAATCAGCAGATTCATTGCGTGATAACCCAAGCTGAATATGCACAGCATTTGCAATATCTTGTCTTGTCAGAGTCTTTGTCATGACACAAGCTTATCAATAAGACACAATATGTCAATGCCTTAGCAGATGAAGTGGTAATCTCACATCATCTTGGCCATGCAAAATATCATGAATAAGGGCGTTTAAAGGTTAAGATGGTCTGCCGAAACGCACCAAAGAGGCACCCCATGCCAGCCCGCCACCAATCGCCTCAAGCGCCAACAAATCACCATCTGTGATCCGACCATCATGCACCGCTTCGGATAAAGCAAGCGGGATAGATGCTGCAGATGTATTGGCATGTTTATGCACGGTGCGCACCACCCGATCAGCTGGCAGGCGCAATTTGCGCTGCATGCCATTAATGATGCGAATATTGGCTTGATGTGGCACCAACCAGTCAACGGCTTCTGCAGCGACATCAGCGTCTTTTAACACCTCATCCATCACAGATGACAGCTTTTCAACAGCATGACGGAATACTTCTTGACCTTCCATGCGCACATGACCGACATCACCTGTGGCAGATGGCCCGCCATCCACATATAAAATATCGCGGAACGCCCCATCTGTATGAAGCTTGCTTGCCAAGATACCAAAATCAGCTGGTGCTTCTTCTGCTTCAAGGATCACAGCCCCTGCCCCATCGCCAAATAACACGCAAGTGCCTCTGTCTTCCCAATCAAGCAATTTGGTAAAGCTCTCTGCACCAATGACAAGTGCCTTTGTGCCTTTTTGTGCAATCAGCAATGATTCCGCGACTGTCAAAGCATAAACAAAGCCTGCACAAACGGCCTGTACATCAAAGGCAAAGGCTTGCTTGGCCCCTAATCTCTGCTGAACTTTTGAGGCTGTTGAGGGAAAGGTATCATCAGGTGTGGTTGTGGCAATCACAATCACATCAATCTGTTCTGGTTGCAATTTCGCATGTGCTAAGGCTTGCATCGCTGCGTTATAGGCCAAATCAGATGTTAATTCACCCTTGGCAACCATATGGCGTTGTTCAATGCCTGTGCGCTGTTTGATCCACTCATCTGAGGTATCAACCCAGCCTGATAATTCATCATTGGTGACGATACGTTCTGGCAAATAAGCGCCAACCCCTGTCATAAGAATGCGATTTGCCTTACTCATCTGTCTTTGCGCCTTCACGTTCTGCCATCTTCGCAGTGAACTTTTCTAATGCTTTTTGTACATCTGGAATGAAGCCATGCTCAACCAAATCAGCTGCGACCTTAATGGCATTGGCATAGCCAATATAATCTGTGCCCCCATGTGATTTCACAGCGATGCCGTTCAATCCCAAGAACACTGCGCCATTATGGACGCGCGGGTCAAGCCTGTGGCGCATCTGCTTTAACGCTTTGGCAGCAAAGAGATACGCCATTTTTGTAAAAAAGCTTTCTGAAAAGGCCTGACGCAGTAATGAGGTGATTAAGGTTGCGGTGCCTTCTGCTGTTTTCAACGCCACATTGCCTGTAAAGCCATCTGTGACCACCACATCCGTCAGACCTTTGGTGATATCTGTGCCTTCGACAAACCCTGTATAGCGTAACCCAAGATCTGGATCAGACAAAATCTCTGCGGCCTCACGCAAATAATCATGGCCCTTTTGATCTTCTTCCCCAACATTCAACAACCCGACTGACGGGTTTTGAACCTCAAGGATCGAGCGTGAAAACGCAGCGCCCATAATGCCAAATTGCACAAGATTTTCAGCATCACATTCGATATTCGCGCCCAAATCCAACATACATACCTGACGTTCCAACGTGGGCAAGAAGGTTGCAATCGCTGGGCGTTTCACACCTTCAAGCGGACGCAATTGTAATTTTGAAATAGCCATTAAGGCGCCAGTATTGCCTGCTGAGACAATCGCATCGCAATGACCTTTTTTCACCTCAGCAATGGCTTTCCACATAGAGGTTTCTTTACCTTTGCGCACAGCTTGGCTGACATTCTCATCCGCTTCGACTTTGTCATCAGCGTGAATGATTTTGGCATCTTGGATCAGATTGGTTTTTTTCAGCAGAGATGAAATGCGTGCCTCATTCCCAACAAAGACAAATTCTAATTCGGGATTTTTGGCTTTCGCGACATCCGCACCTTTAATGACGATTTCAGGGGCGTTATCGCCGCCCATTGCGTCAAGTGCCAAGCGCGTTGTGCTCACAGCAACTCTCCTTTGGTTTCCTACAGCGCAACCATATAGATAAGATATTATTTTTTCAAATGGGAAAGCTTAGAAAAGGGATTCTCTTTTTCGATTTTTGGCCCAAATTCCTGTGTTTGTGGCGCGCCATCACTTCGCGGGTAAGGGTTTGCCGAAAGTCCCACAAATTGCACAACTGCCTCTTTTAACAGGATTTTTCCATTTGCCAGCGGTTCCACATCTGCGCTGGCAACGTCAATTTCTTCATTTTCTTCGAAATTGGTCACAAATCGCTCAATTAGCTCTGATTCAAAGGCATCTTTGACTGGTTTAGCCGTTACCACGCAATTTTGAATGATTTTCGCTTTGATAATGCCGCGTAATTCCCAACAATCTTTGGAAATTAGCTTTAAGGTTAAATCGAAAGAGATGTGCCGTACATCTTGAAAATCAAAACGGCTTGCAATCATCAAACGATCTGCTTCATCCATCACCCCTTCAAAGCGCATCCCTTTGCCAGCCATAATGGTAAGCGGGTCAATTTCATCAAATAAATGCGTATGCGTCATAAGTCCCCACCTTTTTTTAATCAGCCCGATATTCTGTTAATTTTGGATCTGCAAAAGATCGTCAGGCAATTCGCCTGTTAAAATTTGCTGATTATCGAGCGCATCAAGACGCATCACAATTTGCAAAACAGCTTCTGCCAATTTTGCCTGATCACCTGCCACTGCGCCTTCGCGGTAAATATTGCGATATAGGGCTTGTTCCAAAGCGGTGACATCATTAGCGGTAAGCGCATCATCATAGCTTGTCAGTCGCCCCATAAAGGCTTCAGACATGAATTTCACACGTTTGCCAACGCCCATATCACCAACCCCCATCTCTCGCAATGTCAGATCCATATCTTGGAACATCGCATCAAACATATCTTGCGCTGTGTCTGATAGCTCGCTTCCTTGGCCAGTCATACGACGCATGACCAGAGATTGCATCAAGCATAATGCATCAAACCGCCCATCAATGCTGTCTTCAACCCCAAAATCAGCATAGAGCGTTGGCGAACGTGATGCTTGTAAGACCTGATGATAAAGCTTATCGCCAATGGTAAGAGGTAGTGGCGCCATTTGCGCTTTGCCAAGCATTGATCTTAGCGCGCTTGTGATTGTGGCAAATAGTCCAGCCTGTTTCATAACAAATTCCTGACACGAAAAACAAAATGTTAAATAAGGGGGTTGATTCAGATTGACCTGTTGTATCATTGCAGGCAATTATAACGAAAATTCACGGAATTAGCTGTAAAAAAATGTCACATCTCCTGCCACAGACCTTGTTATTGAAATCCTTTTGCAAATGGGCATTTGCCTTGGCATTAACAAGCTTAATTGCAGGCTGTGGCGAGCGTCTATCCTCACATGGCCATTCCTTGGATGAACATGACCTTAAATCCGTTGAAATCGGCGTAACCACAAAACAAGATATCTTGTTTTCTTTAGGCAAACCAAGTTTTGAAGGCGCCTTTAATTCTGGCAAGATCTATTATGTGTCGCAAACCATGGTGCAACCAGCTGGCGGTCGTAAAGAGACAAGCCAGCGTGACTTATTCGCCTTTTCGTTTGATGAAAATGATATTTTACAAAGCCTGACTGTCACAGACCAAACCACAGGTCTTGATATCGCAACCTTAGATTCCAAAACACCAACCCCTGGGGCTGACTTTGGTGTGATTGAACAAATCTTCGCCAATATCCGCAAACGTAATAACCAATAGGGCGTTATTACCGTTAAGTGGCCTGCGTTTAAACGCCCTTATTAGGATGACATCTCAGCAATGCGTAATTGACGCGCCACCTGATCAATCACGGCATTCACGAATTTCACATCACCTTGATAGGCATCTGTTAGGCTCAAATATTCAGAAATGACAGCCTTTGCTGGGATATGCGGCATATATTTCAGCTCAATAATCGCAGCGCGCAAGGCAGATAATTCATGACGTGCCAGACGCTCTATGGTCCAGCCTTCTTCTAGTCTTTCGGCGATCAGCGTGTCAATTTCATCTCTTTTATCTGCCATCAAAGCGGATAATTCGTTAAAATGCGCTTCATCAATTTTTTTGACCTGCATTTCTTCGGCAATATCACCTGCATAATGCGCCAGAAATTGCGACATCGCATCAGGCAATGATTTTTCAGTCATGCCAACTTCATAATCCACTTGAATGGCCGCAAGACGCGCAGCGGTTCGTTTGCGCACAGGCACAGGTTTTAAATCAGCCTGATCAGTCATGATCATCACCACCCTCAGCAAAGGCCGCCTTTAGCCCCGCCATATTCAACGCCGCTCTGGCAGCATCACCGCCTTTATCTTTGTCACTCATCCGCGCTCTGGCCCATGCTTGATCTGAATTTTCGACCGTAATGATGCCATTGCCAATCGCCAGATAATCTTTGATGGTCAATTCCATAATCCCTCTGGAAGATTCATTGCAAACGGTATCATAATGGCTGGTCTCGCCACGAATGACACAACCAAGTGCCACATAACCATCATAAGCATGGCCAGATGCCGCAGCCAAAGCAATGGCACCTGGAATTTCCAAGGCACCTGGCACTTCGACGCGATCAAAGCTTGCGCCCGCATCTTCTAACGCCGCAATTGCCCCTTCAGCAAGTGAATCAAGCAAATCTTCATAAAACCGTGCTTCAACAATCAAATAATGTCCCGACATAATGTCACCCTTTAATGATGCTTATTTTAATAATTGGTTTTCAAAAAACTTAATCGTCTAATGTGCGCCAGCCATCAACGCTTAACCCGTGCCCCTCTAGGCCAACAATATTTGGCTGCGAATTCGATAACAAGGTCATCTTGCGTACATCAAGGTCTTTTAAGATTTGGGCACCAACACCATAATCGCGCAAGTCGCTAACCGCTTCAGACGGTTGCAGACGTCTGGCAATCATATCAGACAGATTGTGCGTGACCATTTCACGCAAAATCACAATCAAACCTTTGCCTTCTTCTGCGATCATCGCCATCGCTTTATGCAAATCATTATGGGGCATCACCCCTTCGCCCAAAAAGTCACGCATCAGATCAAATGAATGCATGCGAACCAAAGTGGCCTCATCTGGATCAATATCGCCTTTGACCAATACCAAATGCTCTACATCTGTAATCAAATTGCGATAGGCCATCATCCGCCAATCACCGCCAATCTGAGACTGAAATACGGTTTCATTCATGCGGCTGACCAAATTTTCATTGCGTCTGCGCCAAGCAATCAGATCTGCGATTGAGCCAATTTTCAAATCATGTTCTTTGGCGAAAACCAACAAATCTGGTAAACGTGCCATTGAACCATCATCTTTCATGATTTCACAAATCACACCAGACGGGTCACCACCAGCAGCACGCGAAATATCAACCACTGCTTCGGTATGACCAGCGCGCACCAATGTGCCACCATCTCTGGCAATCAAAGGGAAGATATGACCTGGGGTGGTGATATCTCTGCCATCACATTCAGGGTTAATCGCGGTTAAAACCGTATGAGACCGATCATGAGCTGAAATCCCTGTGCTGACCCCTTCTCTGGCTTCGATTGAAACGGTAAAGGCTGTTTGGTGGCGCGATTCATTACGGCGTTCCATCAATGATAAGCCAAGCTGTTCTGATCTCTCAGCCGTGATCGCCAAACAAATCAAACCTCTGCCATATTTGGCCATGAAATTAATCGCTTCAGGGGTACAATGTTCCCCCATCACACATAAATCGCCCTCATTTTCCCTGTCTTCATCATCGACAAGAATAAACACTTTGCCTTGTCTCGCATCAGCGATCACATCTTCGATATTATCAAGTTGGCTTTTTGTCATGTTCTAGGCCTTTTGCATGTCAATTAGGCGCGCCATATAACGCGCCAGCATATCAATTTCTAAATTCACATTATCACCGTTTTGGCGCTGATATAAAGTGGTCTCATTCCATGTATGTTCAATAATATTCACATGGAATAAATGCCCATCAACCGCATTCACAGTTAACGAAATGCCATCTAGGGTCACTGACCCTTTCGCTGCGATAAAACAGCTCAAGGCGTCAGGTGCCTGAAAGGTCAAGCGATGACTGTCATTTTCTGATTCACATGCCACAAGTTCAGCCAAACCATCCACATGGCCTGATACAATATGCCCGCCAAGCTCATCCCCCATGGCCAGAGCGCGTTCTAAATTTAGCTTTGTGCCCTCTTGCCAAGATGACAGGGTGGTTAAATCCAATGTTTCTTTTGATGCTGCCACTTGAAACCAATCATCACCTTTGGCAATCACAGTTAAACAGACGCCTGAACACGCAATCGACGCCCCCATGGCAATGGACAAGCAATCCCAAGGGGTTTGGATGGTGAATTTCCAATCCCCTGCTTTATCAATGGCTTTTACAGTCCCTATCGCAGTGATAATGCCTGTGAACATGGCTTTAAGACCCTTTTTGTGGTGACAGGATAAAAGCATCATCCTGTCCCAATGAGAAATGATTGCCTATCATATAGGCTGATGGGGAAGAAAAATCCATCTTATCCGACGATTGCCATGCGATAATGCCATCTTTCAGTGCTTTTGGGGCACGAAGCCAAATTAATTCATCCACCAAGCCAGCATCTGATAGGCTGGCAAATAGCCGCGCCCCTGCCTCAACCATGATATGATTATACTGACGCGCTGTTAAATCAGAGATCACAAATTGGCAATCCAATGTGCCATCATATGGCGTCTCAATCGCCAGCACATGCGCTGGATAGTCCGGCAGATGTGCTTGTTTGTTATGATAAAGATAAACAGGCCGATCAACAGCAAGACAGGCGGCATCAGCTGGCAAGCTGGCATGGCTGTCCATAATCGCCAAAGCAGGCTGTTTGCCGTTATATCCCTTGATACGTACACTCATAGATGGGTTATCAGCACGAATTGTACCAGAAGCGGTCAGCATCACATTTGTCCTGCTTCTGAGGTCATGCACAAAGGCACGTGACACAGGCCCTGTTAACCAGCTTTGCTGATCACGACTTTCAGCAATATGACCATTTTGACAGGTCGCCATTTTCACTGTGATAAAAGCGCGACCTTTGCGTTTGACAGATAAAAACCCTGTCATGGGACGCTCATATATCAGATCATCCAGCAAGGTTATGCCAATTCCTGCTTGTTCAAGCATCGCAATGCCTTTGCCAGATACCCGCTCATCTGGATCACCAACACCAATCACAACCCGCGCAATTCCTGCGGCAATAAGCGCCTGTGCACAAGGCGGTGTCTTGCCATAATGGGCGCATGGTTCCAGCGTAACATAGGCTGTACCATCTTTTGCTGATAAGCCAGCCATAGCCAAGGCAGTGGTCTCTGCATGCGGGCGGCCACCCTGTTGGGTATGACCAACCCCGACCACTTGTCCTGTAGATGATAAGATTACACAGCCAACCGCTGGATTTTCAGATGTTCTGCCAACGGCGCGGTTGGCTTGGGCATAAGCAAGTGCCATCCAACGGGCATCAGCAGAGATGCTCACTTTTGCAACTCACTGACAAAATCTTCAAAATCAGTGGCATCTTCAAAATTGCGATAAACAGAGGCATAGCGGATATACGCCACCTTATCGAGTTTCAGCAATGCTTTCATCACCAAAGACCCAATATAATCAGATGCCACATCTGCCTCACCTGTGGATTCTAGCTTGCGCACCAATTCGGTAATTGCCAAATGGATGGCATCTTCTTCAACAGCGCGCTTGCGCAAAGCAATATTAAATGACCGCTCTAGCTTTTCACGGTCAAATGGGGCGCGCCTGCCATCTGTTTTAATCACCGAGATATCGCGCAAATGAACACGTTCAAATGTGGTAAAACGCGCAGAACAAGCCCCACATTGACGACGACGACGAATGGCCGCGCCATCTTCAGATGGTCGTGAGTCCTTTACTTGTGTATCTTCAGATTTGCAAAATGGACACAACATAACAGGCTCTCCGTTCAGCGATTATATAAGGGCATCATAACGCCATTATGCGCTATGATGCCGCATTCGTAAATCAGCTTATTGGTAAATGGGGTATTGCTGGCACAAAGCTTTTACTTTGGCTCTTACCTCAGCTTCCACGGCTGAATTATCATCTTTGTTTGCCACAAGACCATCCAACACATCACCGATCAGATGACCAATCATGCGGAATTCATCTGCACCAAAGCCTCTGGTGGTCCCTGCTGGTGTCCCCAAACGCACGCCAGATGTCACAGTTGGCTTTTCTGGGTCAAATGGCACACCATTTTTGTTGCAAGTGATGCCCGCATTTTCCAATGACAATTCCGTGATGTCACCTGTTAGGCCCTTCGGACGCAAATCCACAAGCACCATATGGATATCTGTACCACCGCCGACGATATTAACGCCGCGCTCTTGCAGAACGTCAGCAAGCACACGGGCATTTTCAACAACTGATGCGATATAATCTTTGAATTCTGGCTTTAACGCTTCACCAAAAGCAACCGCTTTTGCCGCGATGGCATGCATCAAAGGACCGCCCTGCAGACCTGGGAAGACAGCTGAATTGATTTTCTTACCAAGATCGACATTATTTGACAAAATGATGCCGCCTCTGCCAGCACGCAATGTTTTATGCGTTGTGGATGTCACAATATCAGCATAAGGCAATGGGCTTGGGTGCAAGCCTGTTGCGACCAAACCAGAGATATGGGCCATATCAACCATTAAATAAGCGCCAACTTCATCAGCGATTTCACGGAATTTCGCAAAATCAATGGTGCGCGGATAGGCAGAAGCGCCAGCCACAATTAATTTTGGCTGATGTTCACGTGCCAATGATGCGATTTCATCATAATCCAAATGGCCTGTTTGGCGGTTCACACCATATTGCACAGCGTTAAAATATTTGCCTGATTGGTTTGGTGCAGACCCATGTGTTAGATGGCCGCCTGATGCCAAAGACATGCCCAAAATGGTATCATTTGGCTTTAACAATGCCAAAAACACAGCTTGGTTCGCTTGCGCGCCCGAATGCGGTTGCACATTAACAAATTCGCAATTGAACAATTTCTTGGCTCGTTCAATGGCCAATGTTTCGACCACATCCACATATTCACAACCGCCATAATAACGGCGACCTGAATACCCTTCAGCATATTTATTGGTCAAAACTGAACCTTGGGCCTCTAGAACAGAATTTGAAACAATATTTTCTGAGGCAATCATCTCGATCTGATCTTGCTGTCTCACCAATTCATTATGAATGGCTTCGGCAATTTCTGGATCAGTTTGTGCCAGTGTTTCATTGAAAAAGGATTTATTTTGCAGCATGTGTTTCTCCCGAATCGGGTCCCATTAAAAAATTCGATATAGTTAGCCTAGCTTGTTATTTAGGCAGATTTGTCAATTTGTCGACACGTCTTGCATGTCTTCCGCCTTCAAAGGCTGTTTCAAGAAAACTATCCACACATTCAAGCGCGGTTGTCACCCCCGTTAAGCGTTCGCCCAAAGCCAAAATATTCGCGTTATTATGTTCACGGCACAAATGCGCTGATGTCACATCATGCACCAAAGCAGCACGCACCCATGAATGACGATTGGCGGCAATTGAAATCCCTATCCCCGAACCACAAATGATTATACCGCCTGCCTCTGGATTATCTTTTAATGCCATGGCGCATTTTTCAGCATAATCTGGATAATCAACAGATTCGCCGCTTTCTGGCCCTAAATCTTCGAAAGGCAGCCCCTTTGATTCCAGATGGGTTTTAATGGCGTCTTTTAGCACAACCCCACCATGATCAGATGCAAGATATAATTTCGTGAAATTCATTAATTGGCTCATGTGATATTACAGATTTTTGATAATGATAGCCTAGAGGCATGATTTTTTTAGGGAAAGAGAAAAAAGCGAAAAAAAACCATTTTTTGCGTGACAAATGCCACAGAAGTTTTTAGCGTCTTTAAATCCAAGGTGTCATGACCGAGGTGTGGGAGGAGAAATTTGTTTGGTTTCAAACGGATTTCCAAAGAAAGCAAGGTCTCTTGACCTTGTTTTTTTTGTGCCTTTTTCACGATAAATAGGACACGGCACCGCCTTACCTTGCTTCCTCTCTAAAGCTAAAGATCCCGCTAGAGATAATCTCATTTACCACAAACCATAACAACAATGCGATCAGTGATGTAACAAGCATCTTTTTCAAAAGTTGCGGGCGTTCTGGCGCAGATGTGGCATGCCCTTTTTCAATTTGTTCAGGCGCTTTGGCGCCAAATGGCAAAACCATAAATAGCACCCACCACCACAACAGAATGTAAACAACAATGCCTGATACAATATCCATAGATTGTCTCTTACTTTAAATTTGTTCTAATTCAACCAAAGTGCCGCTGAAATCTTTGGGGTGAAAAAATAAGACAGGTTTGCCATGGGCACCGATTTTTGGCTCACCATCCCCAAGAACTCTTGCGCCTTGTGCAATCATTTGGTCACGCATTTCAATCAGATCTTCGACATCAAAACAAATATGATGCATCCCACCATCAGGGTTACGTTCTAAGAATTTGGCAATAGGCGAGCTATCTGACAAAGGTTCAAGCAATTCAATGCGATTTCCTGGCACATCGACAAACACCACACGCACCCCATGTTCAGGCAAAGTTTGCGGCTCTGATATGTGCGCGCCTGTACGTGCGCCCCAATCAGATGCAGCTGCGTCTAAATCTGGTACGGCAATAGCGATATGATTAATGGTTCCCAGCATCATGCGAGCAACTCCCCTCTGCTAGCGCGCATAATATGAACTTCGACATTTGGACGGCGTTTCACCATTGATTTGGCCACAGATCGTACTTCAGCCATAATAGCTTGCCGCACCGCATCATCTGCGCTGGCTTTGCGCCCAAGTGATTCTAATTTATCTTCGATACGCAAGGCGGCTGTTGATAAAAATTCATCAATTCGACCATCATCAATAACACCTGATTGTTGCATAGACGGCGCTAGCATCAAGTCACCATTACCAGCCAAGACAACAGATACAGATACACTGCCATTCCATAACATGCGGCGACGGGCGCGCAAAACTTCTGATTGAATATCAACAATCTCGCCCCCTTCTTGTGTCAAAGCGCCTGTTTGGACATGGCCGATTTTTTCAGCCCTACCATCGCGAAAGGCAATGATCACCCCATTATCAGGGATTACGGTTTGTGAGACCTGACAAGCGCTTGCCAATTCAGCATGTGCCATCAGATGACGCGCGGTGCCATGAACGGGCACGGCAATCTTTGGCCGCACAAGGCTATACATCTCTGCCATCTCATCTCTGGCAGGGTGTCCTGATACATGAACAGGTGCATCCTCATCTGTGACAACCTTTACCCCACGGCGTAATAACATATCTTGGATGCGTGAAATGGCAGGCTCATTGCCAGGAATTTGGCGTGATGAATAAATCACAGTATCCCCAGGATCTAATTCAATGGTTTCATGTGTCCCTGCGGCAATGCGTGCCATTGCGGCTCTGGTCTCGCCTTGCGAGCCTGTACAGATAATCACAATATTTTCACGCGGAATTAAGCCAACATCACTTTCTTTCACGAAATCTGGCAAATTACGCAAATAGCCCACCTCTTTGGCAGCATCAATTGTGCGTTGCAAGGCCCGTCCCACAATGGCAACCGATCTATGATTGGCATGGGCTGCGCGCACAATCGAATCAACACGCGCCACATTACTGGCAAAACAAGTGACAGCCACCCGCCCTTCGGCCTGTGCAATTTGATCAGATAAGCCATCAAAAGCTGTTTGTTCAGACGGGGTACGCCCTTCGACCATCGCATTTGTTGAATCACCAATTAAGGCCAAGACCCCATCATCACCAATCGCGGCTAGTCGTGTCGCATCTGTATTTTGGCCAATTTGCGGTGCCTCATCAAATTTCCAATCACCTGTGTGCAAGATCGCCCCTTCAGAGGTGCGAATAACCAAGGCAGCTGGATCAGGAATAGAGTGATTAAGCGCAATCAATTCCACTGAAAAAGGGCCAAAATCATAAGAGGTGTTATAATCAATTTCATGCATTTCAATATGAAAATCGACACGCGCCTCAGCCAATTTGCGGCGTAAAAGGGCCAAGGTAAAGGCTGTGCCATAAACAGGCACACCAAGGCTTTCCCATAGATAGGGAATGGCCCCATAATGATCTTCATGCGCATGGGTTAAGATCAAACCTTCTAATTTGTCTTTGCGCTCTTCGATAAAGGTCAAATCTGGCAAAACCACATCCACGCCTGGCATGGTTTCATCCGCAAACGTGATACCCAAATCAACCATCAACCATTTATCATGATGATGATAAAGATTGGCATTCATACCAATTTCGCCAGAACCACCTAGTGGCACAAACACCAAATCTGAGGATGAAATTGTCATCTCTTTACTCTTTATTTAACTGATAAATTTGAACCAAACCGCGCATAGTCAGAGATGGATCAACAAGTTGAATCGCAGGGATATGCGGTGCAAATAATGACGCAAGCCCCCCTGTTGCAATCACAGATACATCGTCTGCTTCTGCTTTTTGAATTTTGGCAATGATGCCTTCAATCATCGCCACATAGCCCCAAAAGACACCAGAACGCATCGCGGCTCTTGTATCTCTGCCAATCACAGGCATGTCATCACCAAATGGCACAATCTCTAATTCAGGCAATCTGGCCGCCGCTTGGCTTAAGGCTTGTACGGACAAGCGTATGCCAGGGGCAATAACCCCGCCTGCATAAATATGCCCTTTTTTGATATAATCGAAGGTGGTCGCTGTGCCAAAATCAAGTACCACGGCGGGCAATGCCACCAATGCGGCGGCAGCATGTGCATTCACAAGACGGTCTGCCCCTGCTTGCGATGGCATATCAATATCAACCTCAATACCAAGCTTTACGCCTGCCTCTCCTACCACAAAAGGCGTTAAAGACAGATGCTTTTCAGATAAGCGCACCAAATGTTCAGTTACGGCTGGCACAACAGAGGCAATGATCACATCATCAATCAGATTTAGCGATTTGTTTTCCAGCGATAAAAGGTGGCTTAACCATGCGACATATTCATCAGCGGTGCGGCCATGTTGTGTTTCAATACGCCATTCTCCACAACAATCATCATTGTCATAGAGCGCAAAAACAACATTGGTATTTCCACAATCAATTGCCAGAAGCATTATGATAACCCATTAAATTGACATCACCTGTTGTGACGTTATGAAGTTGTCCATCATCGCCGCGAAGCAATAAGGTGCCATCTTTCGTGATATCTTCCATAACACCAGAAAGCGCCTGGCCTGATTGTGTCACCGTGATCGGTTCAGACAAGAATAACACTTTCGTTTTATATAGGTCATAGAGGGCAGAAAAGCCAGCCTTCTGCCAGATTTGATAATTCGCATGGCAATGACGCAAAAACAGCTTGGCAAGCTCTTCTGGGCTGATCAGCACGCCTGTTTGGGCTTGCAAATCTGTCGGCGGGAAATTGGCATCTGTCACGCGTGGGGCATTCTTTAGGTTCACGCCGCAACCAATAATGACATCACGGCCTTGCGCTTCTAGCAAGATCCCACTTAATTTTTGACGATCGACCAGCAAATCATTCGGCCATTTCAACCCAAGATTTAGGGACGAAAAACGTTCATTGACCGCTTGCAATAATGACAAGCCCACCACAAAAGACAAGGTGGGCCAATCATGTAGGGGGCGTTTGGGAGATAGGCGCAATGACAAATACATGCCATCATTTTTTTCAGAATGCCAAAAGCGCCCTTGTCTGCCACGGCCTTGTGTCTGTTCTCGTGCAAGGACCGCAAAGCCTTCGCCTTCAAACGCATTTTGATGAGCCTCAGTTCTGATTAAATCAGAGGTTGAGGTGGCGGTATCATAAACCGCCAAATGCCAACCAAATTCAGTAACAATGCGCTTTGGTATCACAGGTGACTTATTATCCCCCGAAATAGACACTTGTTACAGCATATTCTGCTGTTTCACGAATTGGCCCAATCAGCAGAACAAACAAGGTGATCAGCGCAAGACATACACCAAGCACAGTCTTATTCTGGATGGCCAAACCGCTATCAAGTGCATTTTCAGCCTCTTGGAAATACATCAAGCGGATAATACGCAGATAATAAAAGGCCCCGATCACTGAGGTCAAAACACCGATCACAGCCAAAGGCACTAGACCCGCATTCACAGCGGCCAAAAACGCATACCATTTACCAAAGAAGCCTGCCAATGGCGGAATACCAGCCATAGAGAACATGATAATCATCAAACCTGCCGCAAGCAAAGGATGTGTTGCTGATAGGCCAGATAGATCAGAGATTTTCTCAACAGGTTCACCATCACGACGCATTAACAAAATAATCGCGAAAGTCGCAGCACCCATGATGATATAGGTGGTCATATAAACCATCACACCAGTGGCACCTTCAACTGTGCCTGCTGCCAAGCCACAAAGCGCATAGCCCATATGCGCGATTGATGAATAAGCCATCATACGCTTGATATTGACCTGCATAATCGCGCCTAGGGCACCCACAAGCATAGAGACCACAGCCAATGCCATAATCACCTGTGCCCATTGGAACGAGATTGACCCAAAGGCACCATAGGTAACATTCATGATCAATGTCATAGCCGCCACTTTCGGCGCGATCGCAAATAACGCTGTTACAGGGGTTGGTGCACCTTCATAGACATCAGGCGTCCACATATGGAATGGCGCGGCCGAAATCTTAAATGCCAAGCCAGCCAATAAGAAGACAAGCCCCACAATCAGACCATTTGACGGCCCTGCGGCAAGTGCGCGCGCAATCTCGGCAAAATTGGTAGAGCCTGTATAACCATAAACAAATGACGCACCATATAACAGCATGCCAGATGACAAAGCACCCAAAAGGAAATATTTCAAACCAGCTTCAGATGATTTTAATGATTTGGTGCGCATTGCCGCAATCACATAAAGCGGTAATGACTGCATTTCCAGACCCATATAAAGAGACATCAAATCATTGGCAGATACCATCAATAACATGCCCAATGTGGCAAGCATGACCAACAGGTTATATTCCGTGCGCTCTAGCCCCTCACCCCATCTGTCATCGACCATCCATGTGGCAGCCATCGCGCCCAAAAGCACCAAGATTTTCATGAAATGCGTGACAGCATTCACAGCGAATAAATCATTTAAAATCACAGCATTTTGCGGCCCAATGGCATATACGCCAAGTAAGGCAATTGCATAAGATGCCAAGGTTAGGCGTTTAACGCGGCTGCGATTGGCTTGGCCTTCGCCGCCATAGGCAACAACCAGCACAATCACCAAACTGGCCAATGCCAGAATGACTTCAGGAAGAGCGTAATAAAGACTTGCGAATGAAAACATCAATAAACCCTCACCCTTAATTCAAAGCGGCTGTCGATTGTGAAACTGACAGGCCTTCTAGTAATTGTGTGATTGAAACATCCATCACATCAAGCAATGTGGATGGGTAGACACCGAACCAAATAACCAAGATTGTTAATGGCACGAAAATGAATGTCTCTCTGCCCTCTAGGCGCGGCATATCAATCACCGCACGTTTTACAGCGCGGCCAAAGACCACGCGGCGATACAGCCATAACATATAACAAGCGCCCAAAATTAGGCCTGTTGCGGCGAAGAATGCCACCCAAGAAGCGGCCTGCCATGCACCGACAAGAACCAACATTTCGCCTACAAAGCCTGATGTGCCAGGCAAACCAACTGAGGCAAGCATCATGAACATAAACCATGCGGCATAGCGTGGCATCGAATCTGCTACGCCGCCATAGGCGTCGATATCTCTTGTGTGCAGACGGTCATACACAACCCCAACACAGAAGAATAACGCAGCAGACACAAGGCCGTGGCTGATCATCTGGAACATCGCCCCTGCCACGCCTTGTTCATTCAAAGAAAAGATCCCAATGGTCACAAAGCCCATATGAGCCACAGATGAATAAGCAATCAGCTTTTTCATATCAGATTGCGCCAATGCCACAAGCGAGGTGTAAATCACCGCAATGACTGATAGGACAAAAATCATCGGAGCAAAATATTCAGATGCCTCTGGGAACATCGGCAAAGAGAAGCGGATAAAGCCATAGCCGCCCATCTTCAGCAACACACCTGCCAAGATCATAGACCCTGCTGTTGGTGCCTCAACATGGGCATCAGGCAACCATGTATGAACAGGCCACATTGGCACTTTGACAGCGAATGACGCAAAGAAGCCTAGAAACAACCATGTCTGTAATGAGGGGGCAAAGCTAAACTCTGCCAATTTTGGAATATCTGTTGTGCCAGCCAAGCTATACATGGTTAGCATACATACCAGCATCAAAACTGAGCCAAATAGCGTGTATAAAAAGAATTTAAACGCCGCATAAACACGTCTTGGACCACCCCAAACACCAATGATGATGAACATTGGGATCAATACCCCTTCAAAGAAGAGATAGAACATCAACATATCAAGAGATGAAAACATCCCGATCATCATGGTTTCTAGAACCAAGAAGGCAATCATATAATCTTTGACACGATGCGTGATGGCTTTCCAACTTGCCAAAATCGCAAAAGGCGTCAAGAAAGTCGACAACAACACAAATGGCATTGAAATGCCATCAACACCCATATGATAATTGATGCCTGTGCCCGCAATCCATGTTGTGAATTCTTCAAATTGATAGCCTGTTGCTTGATTATCAAAGCCAAACACCAACACCAATGAGATCACAAAGGTAAAACCAGATGTCCATAACGCCACCAATCTGGCATTGGCATCAGCAGCAGGTCCGCTCGAACGGATCATCAACAAGAAAGCCACGCCCAGCAAAGGCATGAAAGTGACTAGCGATAGAATAGGCCAATTTTCTAACATGCCTATTGTCCCCCAAATCCGCTAAAGTACCATGATAGCAAAATCACAATCCCAATCATCATCGCAAAGGCGTAATGGTACACATAGCCTGATTGAATGCGAGACGCTGATTGTGAAATACGATAGACCAAAGATGTGATGCCATCTGGCCCAAACCCATCAATTGTGTCCTTATCACCGCGTTGCCACAGCATCGCGCCAATCCGAACAGATGGCTTGACGAAAATGGCATCATATAATTCATCGAAATACCATTTTTTGAAGAAGAAGCGATGCACGGGTGCAAAGCGTGTTGCCACTGCGCCAGGTAAGGATGGCACAAAAGTGTATGCCACATAAGCCGCAGCCACACCCGCTGTTGCCAAACCAATTGGCAGTAATTTCACCCAAGTTGGAACATGATGGGCATGTTCCATGGCTTCATGGGTTGGCAAGATAAAGATACTATCGCCCCAGAACATCTTGTAATCATGACCGACAAACAACTCATACCCCAAGAAGCCAGCAAAGATCGCGCCGATGGCCAAGGGAACCAATGGCAACAGCATCACTTTTGGTGATTCATGGATATGCGCCATTGTCTCTGCGCTGGCGCGTGGTGTGCCATGGAAGGCCAAAATCAACAAACGCCAGCTATAGAATGCGGTTAATAATGCCGCCGCACAACCAAGCCAGAATGCCATTTGTCCAACGCCTGTATGCGCCGCATAAGCCGCTTCTAGGATCATATCCTTAGAATAGAAACCAGCAAAGAACGGGAAACCTGCCAAAGCAAGAGAGCCAATCCACATCATCGCATAGGTAACAGGCACATGTTTGCGAATGCCGCCCATATTGCGCAAATCTTGTTCATCAGATAGCGCATGGATCACAGACCCTGCCCCTAAGAACAACAAGGCTTTGAAAAAGGCGTGTGTTGTCAAATGGAACATCGCCGCGGGATAGGCTGAAACACCTGCCGCAAAGAACATATAGCCAAGCTGTGAGCATGTAGAATAGGCAATCACACGTTTAATATCAAATTGTGTCATCCCGACAGTGGCGGCAAAAATCGCTGTCATCGCGCCAACCACAGTTATGATATCCAAAGCCAATGGTGCATATTCAATCACAGGTGACAAACGACAAACCATAAAGACGCCTGCTGTTACCATTGTCGCGGCATGGATCAAGGCTGACACAGGTGTTGGCCCTTCCATCGCGTCTGGCAACCATGTATGCAAGCCAAGCTGGGCAGATTTGCCCATCGCACCAATAAACAACAAAATCGACGCCAATTCTAATGCTGGCATAGACAGGCCAAAGAAGACAATATCTGTCTTTGCAATCTGTGATGCGCCTGCAAAAATATCATCAAATTGTACCGAGCCAAACAGTGCGAATACGGCCAAAATACCAAGCGCAAAACCAAAATCACCAACGCGGTTTACCACAAAGGCTTTCATCGCAGCGGTATGAGCAGATTCCTTATGATACCAAAAGCCAATCAGCAAATAAGAGGCCACACCAACACCTTCCCAACCAAAGAATAGCTGGACCAGATTATCGGCTGTCACAAGCATCAACATCGCAAAGGTAAAGAGGCTGAGATAGGCCATGAAGCGGCCGCGTGCGGGATCATGATGCATATACCCAACAGAATAGATATGCACACATGATGAAACACCCGTGACCACAATCAACATCACCACTGTAAGCGTATCAAAGCGTAATGCCCATGAGGCATCAAAATCACCTGAGACAATCCAACGCGCCAATTGCACGGTGCGTGTATCGCCGCCTAACGCCACTTCGATAAAAGCGATAATCGATAGAAGTAAAGAGCCCAAGACACCTGAGATCGCCATGACAGCAGATGCGGTATGACGGTGGCTCAAAGAAAAATAACCTGCTAGCAATGCGCCAAGCAAAGGTAAAAAGACAATGGCAGAATACATAAGCCGACCCCTAGCCTTTCATGACATTGATATCTTCAACCGCAATCGAACCACGGTTTCTGAAGAAAATCACAAGAATGGCAAGACCAATCGCAGCTTCTGCAGCTGCAACGGTTAAGATGAATAATGAGAAAATCTGCCCTGTCAGATCCCCTGAAAAGGCTGAAAATGCTACTAGATTGATATTGACTGACAACAAGATCAATTCAATCGACATCAAAATCGTAATCACGTTTTTCCGATTAATAAAAATCCCAAAAACGCCAAATACAAATAAAATAGCTGCGACAGATAGATAATGTGCAAGTGAGATTTCAAACATGTTTATTCTCCCATGCCCTGGCCAGTGCCAACGCTGACAACTTCAACCGATTCAGCTCTGGTGCGGCTATTTTGCTCTTTGATAACCTGACGGCGAACCCCTTCACGCTTGCGCAATGTCAAGGTGATGGCGCCAATCATAGCCACCAACAAAATCAAACCAGCCAATTGAAACAAATAGATGTAATCTGTGTATAACACCAACCCGATCGCGGCTGTATTGTGCGGCCCATCTGATGCTGGGATGGCCGTTTGCATCGACGAGCCAGCAAAAACAGTTAAGAATAACTCTGCTAGCAAGATAATCCCAACACCAAGCCCAAGTGGCAAATATTTCTGGAACCCTTCGCGCAACTCAACATAATTAATGTCCAACATCATCACGACGAACAAGAATAACACCGCAACCGCGCCAACATAAACAACGACCAATAGCATCGCCAAAAATTCCGCACCAAGCATCACAAATAAGCCAGCTGCATTGAAAAATGCCAAAATCAGAAACAACACCGAATGAACGGGGTTTCGTGATGTGATCACCATCAAGCCCGAAAGCAAGGTGATGGTCGCAAATAAATAAAAGAATAAGCTCTCAATCATAATGATATGCCCTTTCGCCCCCCGCTCTTTTTCTTAACGCCACTTGGCGTCAGCGGCGAGATTGCGCGCAATTTCTGTTTCCCAACGGTCGCCATTGGCAAGCAGCTT
The DNA here is from genome assembly GCA_049889495.1 of Puniceispirillaceae bacterium (SeqCode). GTDB lineage: Bacteria > Pseudomonadota > Alphaproteobacteria > Puniceispirillales > Puniceispirillaceae > UBA685. The sequence goes on from JBMHDH010000012.1 coordinate 25,642, forward strand.
ATCTTTGTCATAATACAGCTCTTCTCTGGTTTCTGTGGCGAATTCAAAATTTGGCCCTTCGACAATCGCATCAACTGGACAAGCTTCCTGACAAAAGCCGCAATAAATACATTTTGTCATATCGATGTCGTAACGGGTGGTGCGGCGGCTGCCATCATCACGCGGTTCAGCTTCGATGGTAATGGCCTGTGCTGGGCAAACCGCTTCGCATAATTTACAAGCAATGCATCTTTCTTCGCCATTCGCATAGCGGCGCAACGCATGTTCGCCTCTGAAACGTGGTGACAAATAGCCCTTTTCATACGGATAATTCAACGTCACCTTTGGCTTAAAGAAATATTTCAATGTCAAACCAAGCCCTTTGGCTAGTTCGAGCAACAGAAAAGACCGGAAGGCGTTCATCACTAATTGCATGATAATCTACTCCAGAGTTAGCTCATAAAAGGTGGCAGGTTATCTGTCGCAAGCAGGAAGCCTGCTGTCAAAACAACCCAGATAAGTGAAAATGGCAAAAAGACTTTCCAGCCAAGACGCATCAATTGGTCATAACGATAACGTGGTGTTGTGGCACGAACCCACAAGAACACGAATAAGATCGCGACAATCTTTAAAATGAACCAAATCGGGCCTGGGATCCAATTGAATGGCGCAATATCAAATGGTGGCAACCAGCCGCCCAAGAATAATAAGGCTGTCATAGCTGACATCAAAATCATATTGGCATATTCACCTAGGAAGAACAGCGCAAAGCTCATGGATGAATATTCCACAAAATAACCAGCTACCAGCTCTGATTCCCCTTCTGGCAAATCAAAAGGCGCACGGTTGGTCTCTGCCAATGTAGAGATAAAGAACACAATGAACATGGGGAATAGCGGAATAAAGAACCACATGCCCCGCTGTGCTTCAATAATCGCGGATAGATTCAAAGAGCCCACACAAAGCAAGACAGTGATAATCACCAAGCCCATCGATACTTCATAAGACACCATCTGTGCCGCAGACCGAAGCGCACCCAAAAAGGCATATTTCGAATTTGATGCCCAACCAGCCATGATGATGCCATAAACACCCAAAGATGAGATAGCAAAGAGGTATAAAATACCCACATTGATATCTGCCAATACAAGGCCTGCATCAAATGGGATCACAGCCCAGGCCACAATCGCCAAAACAAAGGTCAAAATTGGTGCCACCAAAAACACAATTTTATCAGCACCAGCTGGCAAAATTGTTTCTTTGGCCATCAATTTCAACGCATCAGCAAAAGGCTGGAACATGCCAAAAGGCCCCACAATATTTGGGCCTTTGCGCAATTGCATGAAACCAATGACACGGCGTTCTGCTAGGGTCAGATAGGCAACGCCAATCAATAGCGGCACAACCAATAGCAAAATTTTACCAATGATAATGGCAAGTTCAAATAACCAGCCTTGCGTTAGAAATTCTGGCATGTCCCTTACTCCGCTGCCATTTTTGTACCACCAGCACGTGCGCTACGCAGGCATTCCGCCATTGTCTCAGATGCACGGCTAATCGCACAAGTCATGTAGAATTGGTCAAGCGCATAACACACTGGCTCATCTGACAATTTGGCGCTTGTGCCAAATTTCACCCATTTTGCAGCTGTAATTTCATCTAGCTGTCCCAAATGTGGCACAGCATCGATCATCGCCTGCTGGCAAGATGCAAATGAATCAAATGGCAATGTCTTGTTAATCACAGCTGAAAACGCTCTGATAATCGCCCAATCTTCTTTGGCTTCCCCTAGCGGGAATGTCGCACGAACGCCGCGCTGTACACGCCCTTCGAAATTCACATATGTGCCATCTTTTTCTGTATAGGCGGCACCAGGCAAGATCACATCAGCCGCCGCAGCACCTTTATCACCATGATGACCTTGATAGACCACAAATGCCTTTTGCAGAGGTGCCATATCGATTTCATCTGCGCCAAGAAGCCATACCAATTTGATATCGCCTGATTCTGCGCCCTTTAAAATGCCAGCCACATCATGACCATCCTTACCAGGCACAAACCCTAGGTCCAAACCAGCCACGCGTGATGCAGCGGTATGAAGCACGTTAAAGCCATTCCAATCGGCTGTGACCATATCGCTGTTATCAGCGATCTGTCTGGCGCGGCCGAGAACCGCATTGCCATCTTTGCGGCGCAACGCCCCCATACCCAAAATGATCATTGGCTTTTTGGCTTTTGCCAAGGTCTTTGCAAAAGGATGAGAGCCATCAGCGATCTGATCCAAAACCGCAATATCATTGCCTAAATCAGTGGTTGGATAGGTCAAATCAACCGCATCACCAATGGTCGCGATTGCGACTTTATTCATCAGGTGATTGCGACGGATACGGGCATTCATCACAGGCGCTTCGATACGCGGGTTTGCCCCAATGATCAAAATCGCATCTGCGTCATCTGCCCCTTGAATGGTCGAATTAAACAAATAGCTAGCGCGCGATTTGGCTGATAGCTTGGCACCATCTTGGCGACAATCCATATGCGGTGAGCCAATTTTTTCCATCAAAGATTTCATCGCAAACATTGTTTCAGCATCTAGCTGATCACCAGCAATGACAGCGGTGCCCTTTGCTCTGGCCTTTTTCAACTGGCCTGCAATCGCGGCAAAAGCATCATCCCAGCTTGCAGGCTTTAATTTGCCATCTGCCCCACGAATATAAGGGGTATCAAGACGTTGGCGGCGCAAGCCATCAATGGCATAGCGTGTTTTATCTGAAATCCACTCTTCATTCACCTGTTCATTCAAACGAGGCATGACGCGCATCACTTGACCAGCTCTCGCATCGACGCGGATATTAGACCCTTGTGCATCCATCACGTCGATTGATTCCACCTTGGTCAATTCCCAAGGACGAGCGACAAAGGCATAAGGACGTGATGTCAAAGCCCCAACAGGACATAAATCGATCACATTAGCAGATAATTCAGATGCCAATGTTTTTTCCAAATAGGTGGTGATTTCCATAGTCTCACCACGGCCAATCGCGCCCAATTCTGGCACGCCAGCCACTTCGGTTGAAAAGCGTACACAACGGGTACAGTGAATACAGCGTGTCATGACTGTTTTGATCAGCGGGCCCATATGCTTTTCATCAACCGCACGCTTATTTTCAACATAGCGCGAGCTATCCATGCCATAGCCCATTGACTGGTCTTGCAAATCACATTCGCCGCCTTGGTCACAAATGGGGCAATCAAGCGGGTGATTGGCCAATAAGAATTCCATCACCCCTTCTCTGGCCTTTTTCACGCGCTCTGATTGGGTGTCAATCACCATCCCATCAGCCGCAGGCATCGCACAAGATGCTACAGGCTTTGGCGCACGCTCCATATCCACAAGACACATGCGGCAATTCCCCGCAATGGATAAACGTTCATGATAGCAAAAGCGTGGCACTTCATAACCAGCTTCTTCACAAGCCTGAAGGACGGTGGCACCGTCTTCGACTTCGACTTCAATTCCGTTCACGGTCAGTTTTGGCATAATCTTAACCCCTACTTAAGGCGCGTTACTGCGCGGCGTCCATGACTGATTTGCGCATGGCAATGCGTCGTTCAATCTCTGGACGGAAATGTTTGATAAGACCCTGAATTGGCCATGCAGCCGCATCACCAAGCGCACAGATGGTATGGCCTTCGACCTGTTTGGTCACTTGATATAATGTATCAATTTCATGTTCTTCAGCTTCGCCGCGTACCAAACGATCCATCATGCGATACATCCAGCCTGTGCCTTCGCGGCATGGCGTACATTGGCCACATGATTCATGTTTATAAAAATAAGAAATACGGCTGATGGCGCGCACGATATCCGTTGATTTATCCATCACGATAATACCAGCTGTGCCAAGGCCTGTACCTGCATTACGAAGCGCGTCAAAATCCATGGTCATGGTATCACACACATCGCGTGGCATCATCGGTGTTGATGACCCCCCTGGAATGATCGCCAAAAGATTATCCCAACCGCCGCGCACACCGCCAGCATGTTTTTCAATCAATTCCTTTAGCGGGATACCCATTTCTTCTTCAACATTACATGGGTTATTCACATGGCCTGAAATACAGAATAGTTTTGTGCCTGTATTATTTTCTTTGCCAAGCCCAGCAAACCAAGCCCCACCGCGACGCATAATAGTTGGCACCACAGCGATCGATTCCACATTATTAATGGTGGTTGGGCACCCATAAAGGCCGACACCTGCTGGAAATGGTGGCTTCAGACGTGGCTGGCCTTTGCGGCCTTCAAGCGATTCAAGCAAAGCGGTTTCTTCACCGCAAATATAGGCCCCTGCCCCACGATGCAGATATATATCAAAATCCCAGCCAGAACCTGCAGCATTCTTGCCCAATAAGCCAGCATCATAGGCTTCTTCAATGGCCGCTTGCAGGCGGCGCGCTTCATTCACAAATTCACCGCGAATATAGATATAGGCTGCATGCGCGCGCATCGCAAAGCCTGCAATCACACAACCTTCTAACAATTTATGAGGCTCATGGCGGATGATATCACGGTCTTTACATGTGCCAGGTTCTGATTCATCCGCATTCACTACCAAATAATGCGGACGCTTGCCCACTTCCTTTGGCATAAATGACCATTTTAACCCTGTTGGGAAGCCAGCACCACCACGACCACGAAGGCCAGATGATTTAACTTCTTCAATAATATCATCATGACCACGCGCCAAAATAGCCGCTGTGTTATCCCAATCACCACGCGATTTAGCGCCGATTAGACCAGCTTCATGCCAGCCGTAAATATTGGTAAAAATGCGATCCTTATCGGCTAGCATATCACACCTCTTTCGCTGATGATTTCAGTGCCGTTAATGACGTGGCACCTTGTTCTGATTCTGACCCTTGACGCCCTTTAAGCGAACCCACAGGCAATGGCTGGTCCGCCGCAAGCGAATCTAGCAATTGCGATGTTGTTTGGTAATCTAGATCTTCGTAAAAATCGTCATTAACCTGAAGGATCGGTGCGTTTACACATGCCCCTAGGCATTCGACTTCAAGCAATGAAAATTTGCCGCATTCAGATGTTTGACCTGATGAAATATTCAAACGGTCTTTGATGCAACGCATCATGTCATCCGAACCGCGCAACATACAAGGCGTTGTGGTGCAAGCTTGCAGAAAATATTTCCCAACAGGCTTGAGATTATACATGGTATAGAAGCTGGCCACTTCCAACACACGAATTTCAGCCATATCAAGCGTATCAGCGATACATTCAATGGCTTTCATTGGGATCCAATTATCATGCTGACGCTGGGCCAAATCAAGCAAAGGCATGACCGCGCTAGATTTTCTATCTTTGGGGTATTTCGCCAGAATTTTTTTGATCTCAGCTTGGTTTTCTTTTGTGAACGCAAAAGAATCAGGCTGGTTTTCAGCAATCAATTTATCAATGCTCATCTGTCAATCTCACCAAATACAATGTCCAAAGAGCCGATAATCGCAACAGAATCTGCAAGCATATGGCCTCTTGATAAATAATCGACTGCCGCCATGAAATAATAACCTGGGGCTCTCAGGCGGGCGCGATAGGGCTTATTTGTGCCATCTGCTACCAAATACACACCAAATTCTCCTTTTGGCGCTTCAACAGCGGTATAGCTTTCGCCTTCTGGCACATGAAACCCTTCGGTATAAAGCTTGAAATGATGGATCAAGGCTTCCATTGAATGTTTCATATCGCCGCGACGTGGCGGGGTCACTTTATTATTTTCCGCCAACACAGGGCCTTCTGGCATAGTTTCAATGGCTTGCTTAATAATGCGCAATGATTGACGGATTTCTTCGATACGCACCAAATAACGTGCATAACAATCGCCTGTCTTACCAATCGGCACGTCAAAATCCATCTCAGCATAGGCATCATAGGGCTGTGATTTACGCAAATCCCATGGCGTGCCTGTTGCGCGCAAACAAGGACCTGTCAAACCAAAATCAAGCGCCTCTTGGCGGCTGATCACACCAATATCAACGGTGCGTTGTTTAAAGATGCGGTTTTCCGTCAATAATGTTTCAAGGTCATTCACAAAATCAGGGAATGTTTCAGCCCATTTCAGAATGTCTTCGCATAACCCATCTGGCAAATCTTGATGCACACCACCTGGGCGGAAATAAGCTGCGTGCAGGCGGGCGCCTGATGCACGCTCATAGAATTCCATCAAATGTTCGCGTTCTTCGAACCCCCACAACAAAGGCGTCATGGCACCAACATCAATCGCAAATGTTGTTAAGTTCAAGATATGGTTCAAAATACGGCCAATTTCACAATAAAGAACGCGGATATATTGGGCGCGTTTTGGCACTTCAATGCCAACAGCCTTTTCAATCGCCAATGCCCAAGCATGTTCTTGGTTCATCGGTGACACATAATCCAAACGATCAAAATAAGGCAAAGCCTGAAGATATGTCTTTTGTTCAATCAGCTTTTCAGTGCCACGGTGCAATAAGCCCACATGTGGGTCAGCTCTTTCAATTACTTCCCCATCCATTTCGAGCACAAGACGCAACACACCATGAGCGGCAGGATGCTGCGGGCCGAAATTTAAGGTCATTGGTCTGATTTGCATTTCACTCATATCAGGCACCCTGCTCTTCTTGCGAATCATTAATGTCGTTTTGCACACCTTCCCATGGGCTCAGGAAGTCAAAATCGCGATATTCTTGGACCAGATGGACTGGTTCGTAAATCACCCGGCGTTGGGTGTCGTCATAACGCACCTCAACATAACCTGTTAATGGGAAATCTTTGCGCAGGGGATGCCCCTCAAAGCCATAATCTGTTAACAAACGGCGCAGATCTGGATGGCCTGCAAAGAAAATACCAAACATATCCCAGACTTCACGCTCTGCCCAATTGGCGGAATTAAAGACTGGCAAAACAGATGGCACAACCTCACCTTCGGGCACTGAGACAAGGACGCGCATGCGGCGGTTATGTGTGATTGATAATAATTGATAAACAAGCTCAAAACGATAGGGGCGGTTTGGGTAATCGACCGCTGTTAGATCTGTTAGCTGGTCAAATGCCACAGATTTGTCATCACGCAACACAGTCAAAACTTCAATGATGTTTGCCAAATCGCAACGCACCACCAATTCATCTTGGCTTGAAGCATCTTCGATCATGCCACCGACCAGGGGAATCAAATCATCAAACGTCAACTTGCTCATCAGATGTTCGCCTTTTGTCATTTATTTTGCCCCTTTTTAATCATGTAAATGATGGGGATGAATTAAAAATCTTGACCCTACCACTACGCTCTGGCGATGGTTGATGTACGGCGGATTTTCTTTTGCAATTGTAACAAGCCATAAACCAACGCCTCAGCAGTTGGTGGGCAACCTGGCACATACACATCCACAGGTACGATGCGATCACACCCTCTCACCACGGCATAGGAATAATGGTAATATCCCCCGCCATTCGCGCATGAACCCATTGACAGAACCCAACGAGGCTCTGGCATCTGGTCATAAACACGGCGTAAAGCTGGTGCCATTTTATTTGTCAAAGTACCAGCCACAATCATCACATCTGATTGACGAGGGCTAGGACGGAACAACATGCCATAACGGTCCATGTCATAACGGCTGGATGCTGCGTGGATCATTTCAACAGCGCAACATGCCAGACCAAAGGTCATTGGCCATAAAGAGCCAGAACGCGCCCAGTTAAATAACTTATCCGCTTTTGCAATGACAAAACCACGATTGGCAATTTCGTCTGTAACAGCGTTCAGAATCATATCTTGATCCTGACCTGGCGGTATCGGTGTATTTAGATCAACATTGTTAAATTCGTTTTTACCAAAATCCATTGGAAAACCTCATTTTCGTATTTGTTACCCAACCAGATGGCCTATTTTTAGCCAAGCGTCTGGCATCGCCAGCCCCGTAAAGGTTAGGATGTTATTCCCATTCCAGCGCGCCTTTTTTCCATTCATAGGCAAAGCCAACCGTCAAAACAGTCAAGAAGACGATCATTGACCAGAAGCCAAACATGCCAATGCCACCAAGTGCCACAGCCCATGGGAACAAGAAAGCGACTTCTAAATCAAAAATAATGAATAAAATGGCGACTAAGTAAAAGCGCACATCAAAGGGTTTGCGAGAATCATCAAAGGCGTCAAACCCACATTCATAGGATGTCAGCTTTTCAATATCTGGCTTTTGATTACCCACGATAAATGCGCCAATCACAAGCGCAAGGGACACAACCGCTGCAATGCCTAGCAAAATTGCGATCGGCAAATAATCTGAAAGATAGGTTTCCATCGTTTTACGCTTCCCCAGTGACACTGCCTTAATGGATTAAGAGACATCTATAAAACCGTGCTTGTTTTACTAATGCTTTGAGGCGAAAAATGCAAGTCTCTTGCACAGACAAGCCAGGCCCTTATCACGAGATGAAAAAATCATGAAAAACGCATCTCATAGACAAAAACAAACGACGATATACTGTGTTTTTATCGCTGTTATGATCTGTGATATATGGGAAAGTGGCGAGAGTGACGGGACTCGAACCCGCGACCTCCGGCGTGACAGGCCGGCGCTCTAACCAACTGAGCTACACCCCCATTTTGGGCACCCGATTGATCGGGCGTTTGGTTGCATTGATATACCCAACCCAACCTTATCATGCAAGCATATTATCCGTTAAAAATGAATAAGATATGCGTTTTAAAACATGATGCATTTTCGTGGTGGGTGGTGAGGGGCTCGAACCCCCGACCTACTCGGTGTAAACGAGTTGCTCTCCCAGCTGAGCTAACCACCCTTTCACGAAATGTGCTGACCAGTGTATAACCAGTCAGCACAGAAAAATAAAGCAAAAAATTGCAAAAAATATTAGCCGTTAACAGCTGCCTTCAAAGGCGCACCAGCCTTGAACTTTGGCTGCTTTGAAGCTGCGATTTGAATAGCTTCACCAGTGCGTGGGTTACGACCAGTGCTAGCAGCGCGATGTGCAACAGAAAATGAACCAAAACCAACGATACGTACTTCATCGCCACCCTTAAGCGCATCAGCAATAGCACCAAAAACTGCGTCTACGGCGCGACCAGCATCTGCCTTAGACAAACCAGAGCCGTCAGCAACTGCTGCGATAAGATCATTTTTATTCATGGGATGCCCCCTATAGTTAAAGATTATTCACGGCCTGCACTGTTACAGGCCTTTGTAAACAGACTACACAAGGCATATTTCTGGTCAACAAAAAACCGCTAAATACTGCGAAAAATACTTAGAGAAATACAAAGAAAAACGCAGCTAGAAAGATCACATGATAAGATAAGCAAAAAAAGAGGCCAAAAAGGTGGCCTCTTTTCATTTATTTGATGATGCGCTGTTAAGTGATCAGCCGCTTAATGCGTTAGGGTCTCGCCATCTGCGCCACTTGCTTGTCCTTTTGGCGAGATGGCCTCTGAATCGCCCTCTTCCAGCGGCGTTGGCTTGCCTTGCAACGCGGCAGCAAGCGCTTCATCAACAAAGGTAATCGGGATAATCTCAAGGTTTTCCTTCACATTATCTGGAATTTCAGGCAGATCTTTCTCATTTTCTTGAGGGATCAAAACCGTTTTAATGCCGCCTCTTTGCGCTGCCAGTAATTTTTCTTTCAAACCACCAATGGCAAGCACACGTCCACGCAAGGTGATTTCACCTGTCATACCGACATCTTTGCGCACGGGAATCCCTGTTTGCGCTGATACAATGGCAGTGACCATAGCCACGCCAGCCGATGGGCCATCTTTTGGCGTTGCCCCTTCTGGCACATGCACATGAATATCGGCTTTTTCAGCTTGCGTTAAATTGATTCCATAAGTGGCGGCGCGCGATTTGATGAAAAATTCAGCTGCCTGAATCGATTCTTTCATCACATCACCCAACTTGCCAGTGGCTGAGACTTTACCTTTGCCAGGCACTTTTACAGCTTCAACCTGCAGCAATTCACCACCAACTTCTGTCCAAGCAAGGCCTGTGACCACACCCACCTGATCATCTTGGTCAATTTCGCCAAATTTGAAACGCTTCACGCCCAAGAAATCATCAATATTTTCTTCATTCACAGTTAATGATGAGGCTTCACCAGATACGATTTTGGTAACCGCTTTACGGGCAATCTTAGCGATTTCACGCTCTAGGCTTCGCACCCCTGCTTCTCTTGTATAGAAACGGATGATGGCTTTTAACGCGCTATCTTCGATTGTCAGCTCTTCTGGCTTCAGGCCATGTTCTTTGCACTGCTTGATGACCATATGGCGTTTCGCAATCTCAATCTTTTCATCTTCGGTATAGCCAGATAGACGAATGATCTCCATACGATCCAACAAAGGCTGTGGCATGTTCATCGAATTCGATGTGGTGATGAACATGACGTTCGACAAATCAAAATCAACTTCCAAATAATGATCTTGGAAGGTGCTGTTCTGCGCAGGATCAAGCACTTCAAGCAAGGCTGAAGACGGATCACCGCGCCAATCTGCACCCAATTTATCAATTTCATCTAGCAAAAAGAGCGGGTTATTTGTCCCAGCCTTTTTCATGGATTGCACGACCTTGCCAGGCATAGCCCCAATATAAGTGCGTCTATGGCCTCTGATTTCAGCTTCATCGCGCACCCCGCCAAGTGCCATACGCACATATTTGCGGCCTGTGGCTTTGGCGATTGATTTCCCAAGTGATGTTTTACCAACGCCAGGGGGGCCAACAAGACACAAAATTGGACCCTTCATCTTTTTGGTGCGTGATTGCACGGCTAAAAATTCAATGATGCGTTCTTTGACTTTTTCCAAGCCATAATGATCCGCATCCAAAATTTCGCGCGATTTCAAAATATCAGATGTTAGACGGCTGGCTTTTTTCCATGGCACATCGGTAATCCAATCAAGGTAATTACGCACCACAGTGGCTTCTGCACTCATAGGTCCCATATTGCGTAATTTTTTCAGCTCAGCTGTCGCCTTTTCTTTGGCTTCTTTTGGCATTTTGACAGCTTCGATCTTTGCTTCGATTTCATCAATCTCAGACTTGCCATCTTCGCCTTCGCCAAGCTCTTTTTGAATGGCCTTCATCTGTTCATTCAAATAATATTCGCGCTGGGTTTTTTCCATCTGGCGTTTCACGCGGTTGCGGATCCGTTTTTCAACTTGCAACACGGACATTTCGCCTTCCATCATCGAAAAAATGGTCTCAAGGCGTGATTTCAAAGATGTTTCAGAGAGCAATGCTTGCTTATCTTCAATCTTCACAGATAAATGAGACGCAAGTGTATCTGCGATTTTTGCTGTCTCTTCGATTTGATTGACAGACACCATCACTTCAGATGCAATTTTCTTGTTCAATTTGATGTAATTTTCAAATTGTTGCACGGCCGCTTTGCCCATTGCGACAACTTCGGCCTCTGGCTTTACATCATCAGGTTGTTCTGTGATCTCAGCAGCCATAAACTCGCTATGTTCAAGGAACCCTTCGACTTTGGCGCGCACAGTGCCTTCAACCAGCACTTTGACTGTGCCATCTGGTAATTTCAATAATTGCAGGATATTCCCCAAAGTGCCCATGTGATGCATATCATCTTGGCTGGGATCTTCGGTGGCGGCTTCTTTTTGCGTCAACAGCAAGATTTGCTTATTTTCTGCCATCACAGCTTCCAGCGCTTTGACTGATTTTTCACGCCCCACAAATAACGGCACGATCATATGTGGGAAAACCACAATATCGCGAAGGGGAAGAACAGGCAGGGTCTGTAATGTAATATCTGACATAATGTGCTTTATCCTGTTGGTGTCAAACCTAGTGCCAGCGTCACTGGCGCCAGCGTTGGCATGGCCATCATTGATATGGCAGGCCCATCTTTTAAAAAATTTATGGCCTTATTTGCAGATGTGGTCGCAAAGACCAAAGGTCAAGAGCTAGTTGTTGAAACTGGCATGGTTTTTTCAAAAATAACCTTTTTTTATCACAAAGTGATAAACGTTAAATGAAAAAGGGTAAGCCGCGCCTACCCTCTTCATAACGCAGTGACTATCTTAACCAAGCGCGCTTTATCCCATTGATCACAAATTAGCACATTTTTTATCGTGAAGCGTTACGCCTTTTTGGGACTAGCCGCATGAACAACCAATGGCGGTGCATTATCATTCACCACATCTTCATTGATCACCACTTCTTCAATATCGCTTGCTGTTGGAATATCAAACATGGTGTCCATCAAGATGCTTTCCATGATCGAACGCAGGCCTCTGGCACCTGTTTTGCGTTCAATTGCTTTGCGGGCAATCGCACGTAAGGCTTCATCACGGAATTCCAAACGCACCTCATCCATTTCAAACAAAGCGCTATATTGCTTTGTCAGGGCATTTTTTGGTTCTGTCAGGATACGAACCAGCGCATCTTCATCAAGGTCTTCCAAAGTAGCCACCACAGGTAATCTGCCAACAAATTCAGGGATCAAACCAAATTTGATTAGATCTTCAGGCTCAAGACTTGTTAATAAATCGGTTAGGCTCTTATCTTCTGGGCCCCGCACTTCAGCCCCAAAGCCGATGCCAGCACCTGCATTACGGTTGGCAATTGTTTTATCAAGCCCTGCAAAGGCACCACCACAAATAAACAAGATGTTTGTGGTATCAACTTGTAAAAATTCTTGCTGCGGATGCTTTCTGCCACCTTGCGGGGGAACAGATGCCACAGTGCCTTCCATGATTTTTAGCAAAGCTTGCTGCACCCCTTCGCCAGACACATCACGGGTGATAGACGGGTTATCTGATTTGCGGGTGATCTTGTCCACCTCGTCAATATAGACGATGCCGCGTTGCGCTTTTTCGACATTATAATCAGCGGCCTGCAACAATTTCAGGATGATATTTTCCACATCTTCGCCCACATAACCAGCTTCGGTCAATGTCGTCGCATCTGCCATTGTGAACGGCACATCAAGCATGCGCGCCAAAGATTGCGCCAGCAACGTTTTGCCGCACCCTGTTGGGCCAACAAGCAAAATATTTGATTTGGCAATTTCCAAATCACCTGTTTTACCCGCATTTGCAAGGCGTTTATAATGATTATGAACCGCCACAGATAACACACGTTTTGCTTTGGCTTGTCCGATGACATAATCATCAAGCACCGCGTTAATATCGGCAGGCGTTGGAACACCTTCATGATTTTTTGGCAATGATGATTTATGCTCTTCACGGATGATATCCATGCAAAGCTCAACACATTCATCACAAATAAAGACAGTGGGGCCAGCGATCAGCTTGCGCACTTCATGCTGACTCTTTCCACAAAAAGAGCAGAATAGAGTGGATTTGCTGTCATCATCAGATGATTTTGCCATGATGCTGGTTTCCTTTTGCCAATCATAACGCATGATGCGTTATTTATTTTGGGTCCTTATTTTATAATGTAAGCCTTCAAAACCTTTTCAGACAACTAAAAACGTCATTAAGGGCCAATTACCCGTAAAGGAGCTGTTTTAGCCTTATGCCTTTTCAGGGGCTGGGCGTTTGCTAACCACCTCATCAATTAAACCAAGTGATTTAGCTTCTTCAGGAGACATAAATGTGTCTCTTTCCATAATTTTTTCAATCTGTTTTGCGGTTTGGCCCGTGTGCTTTTCATAGATGCTATTTAGGCGGCCACGCAAATTGATGATTTCACGCGCATGAATTTCGATATCTGTGGCTTGACCTTGGAAACCGCCTGAAGGCTGATGCGTCATGATCCGCGCATTTGGCAGGCAATAGCGTTTGCCAGCTGCGCCAGCCATCAACAATAACGAGCCCATAGATGCCGCTTGCCCCATACAGACTGTTGCGACATTTGGGCGAATATATTCCATCGTGTCATAAATCGCCAAACCAGAGGTCACAACACCGCCTGGTGAATTGATATACATATAGATGTCTTTATCTGGGTTTTCTGATTCCAAAAACAGCAATTGCGCACAAATCAAAGATGACATTGTGTCTTCAACCGGCCCATTTAAAAAGATAATCCGTTCTTTCAAAAGGCGTGAATAAATATCATAAGAACGCTCACCGCGGCTGGTTTGTTCAACAACCATAGGGACCAAAGCAGCTTGTTCTGTGAAATCATGTGGCAACATTGTTTGCTCTTTTCTTAAAATTTATCTATCTAGCATCTATTAAACAGGATGGCATTATACCCCTTATTAATATCTGTTCTCCATAAAAATAGGGGCTCGCGTGTCAAACGCCAACCCCTATTTCACTTGTCAGTCATAATTTCGCAATCTGCTCTTATTATTTACCCTTTTTATCTCGGGGCAAGAGCGGTGACTGCTTATGGCTTATGATTTTTTCGCTGCGGTTTTCTTAGCAGCTGCTTTTTTCGCTGCCGCCTTTTTGGCAGGCGCTTTTTTCGCTGCTGCTTTTTTCGCTGATTTCTTTGCTGCTTTCTTTGCCGCTGGCTTTGCTGCACTCTCTTCTAGTGAGGCATAAAGCGCTTCGGCTGTCGTCTCAACTTCTGTGACCTTCGCGATTTCAAGGATGTAATCAATCACCTTATCTTCAAAAATTGGACCAGCTAGTTGCTGCATCGCTTGTGGATTTTTCTGATAATATTCCACAACCTGCTGTTCTTGACCTGGGTAACGACGCGCTTGCTCAAACACAGCCATTCTTGTGTCTTCTTCTGACACTTGAATTTCGTTTTGTGTACCTGTTTCTGTCAAAAGCAAGCCCAAGCGAACGCGGCGATTTGCCACTGTTTCTGCTTCTGCTTTTTGATCATCATCTAGGCCTTCATCTGCGGCATGGTGATGATGGTCGTGATCATGGTCGTGATCATGGTCATGGTCGTGATCATGGTCGTGATCTTCGATGCCTAGCTCTGCTCTCATTGCGCGCACAACTTGGTCATATTCTGATTTAAATAATGATGGTGGCACAGCGAAATCAACATCAGCTGCCAATTGATCAAGCACATTGCGCTTCACCGCTTGGCGTAATGCACCAGCATGTTGCGCACCCAATTGATCACGAACCGCGTTACGCAAATCATCAAGGGCTTCAAAGCCAAGCTTTTTGGCCAATTCATCATCCAAGCTGGCTTCACCAGGGATTTGGATATCCTGCACAGTGACTTCAAATACAGCGTCTTTACCAGCCAAATGGGCGGCTTGATATTCCGCAGGAAATGCCACTTTCACATCTCTTGTTTCGCCTTTTTTGGCACCGATAAGCCCCTCTTCGAACCCTGGAATAAATTGGTTCGATCCCAGCTTTAGGGGATGGCCATCGCCAGCGCCGCCTTCAAAGGCTTCGCCATCAATGCGGCCGACAAAATCAATGATTGTTGTGTCACCATCAGCGGCCTTATGGCCTTTTGGGGCCTCTGTCGTCGGCACATTTTCATCGCTGATGCGCTGTAATGTCTCTTCAACTTCAGCTTCGTCAACCGCCATAGTCGGGCGTTCCACAGCGATATTTGCGAAATCAGGCAATGCGATCTCTGGCATCACTTCACATTTCAACACCGCTTCCATATCGCCGCCATCTTCATATTTTTCAATGTCAACAGCAGGCTGGCTTGCCAACTTCAATTTATTACCTTCAATGGCTTCTTTTGCGCCTTCATCCAGCGCGGTGCGGATCACCTCACCTTTTGCCTGATCACCAAAGCGTGCTTTCACAACTGATGTTGGTACCTTGCCAGGACGGAAGCCAGGCATTTTAACTGTCTTTGCCAACTCTTCTAGCTTGTCTGCGATTTTTGCGTCTAATTCAGCCGCGGTCAGAACAATAGAGTATTCGCGCTCAAGACCTTCGTTGCGTGTTTCTGTGATATTCATGAAACGATCCTATCAATAGCCATTGGGCACAAGCTTTTTCCCATTTTATGGGCTATGTTGTGCCGTCAAAATTTGGACCGGAGATCATCTGTTGTGATGGTTTGTCTGATGGTGCGGGCGGAGGGACTTGAACCCCCACATCGTTAGATACCAGAACCTAAATCTGGCGCGTCTACCAATTTCGCCACGCCCGCATTGTCAGTCGAACAGATTACTGCCGTTTGTGGGTCCTTCTGCTACACAATAAGCCAATGGCCCGTCAACAAAAAAGTCCCTTAGCGGCAAAAAAACCTACCATCGCTTGGCAGGTTGCCTGTTCAGCAAAGCCCTACCCCATAGGGCAAAGTGGGGCGAGTGACCGGATTTGAACCGGCGACATCCAGTACCACAAACTGGCGCTCTAACCAACTGAGCTACACCCGCCATAACGCTTTGCAAAAGGTGTCAGCCATTTCTTGCCAATACCTTGTGCGCCTGTTTATGCTCATTTCAGATTTATCAGTCAACAAAAATATGGGGCAAAACATGTTCAATCCTGCAAATGAGCGTTTAGGGACCGAAAGCGCCTTTACTGTTCTTGCCAGAGCCACCGCACTTGCTGCGGCGGGGAATGACATTATCAACCTTGGGATTGGCCAGCCTGATTTTGCCACGCCGCCTCATATCACAGAGGCCGCAATCAAAGCCATTCGTGACGGGTATCATGGCTACACCCCTTCCATGGGCATGCCAATCTTACGAGAAGCAGTGCAAGCAGATGTCAAGGCACGCTATGGCGCCCATGTGCCCGTTGAACAAATTCAAATCATGCCAGGTGGCAAGCCAACCATGTTCTTTGCTTGCATGATTCTTGGCGGTGCTGGCACAGAAATCATTTTACCTGACCCTGGCTTTCCCATTTATCATTCTGCCATCAATTATTCAGGGGCAAGGCCCGTGCCCTATGGGTTAAGCGAGGAAAAGGGTTATGCCTTTGACGCTGATGATGTGTTATCAAAAATCACAGATAAGACATCCTTGATCATCATCAATTCCCCTGCCAATCCGACAGGCGGTGTGACCCCAAAATCAGAGCTAGACAAACTGGTAAAGGGGCTAGCTGATTTTCCCCATGTGCATTTATTATCAGATGAAATTTATGATCGTCTGGCCTTTGAGGGCGCGCCCATTAGCTTATCCTCTTATCCTGAAATCGCAGACCGTCTGATTATCCTGAATGGCTGGTCAAAGACCTATGCCATGACAGGCTGGCGCGCAGGCTATGCTATTTGGCCAAAATCCATGACAGATTATGCTGATCGGCTGGCCGTGAATATCCATTCTTGCGTCAATGCCCCGACTCAAATGGCCGCGCTTGCGGCAACCACAGGACCGCAAGATTGTGTCGAAGACATGCGCGCTGCTTTTGCCAGACGTGCGCAAGTGACCTTTACAGCGCTTAATCAGCTAGATGGTGTCAGTTGTCCCATGCCAAAAGGCGCGTTTTATGCCTTTGCCAACATTCAAAACACAGGCCTGACAGCGCGTGAGTTTCAAGATAAAGCCCTTGATTCTTTTGGGGTGGCACTGATTGCTGGCACGTCATTTGGCGCACAAGGCGAAGGCTATGTCAGATTGTCCGTTGCGAATTCAGACACAGCGATCACAAACGCCATCAAACGCTTATCAGATATGATTTCACATCTTTAAAGATTCTGCCTAATTTTTATGCAGAAATTGTATATATCTTTAGATTATGCAGTCGGTTGCTTGTCATCATAGGGGCAGTCCGCGTAAGACTGTGATGTTTGAGCATCAAAGGAGATCCTCTCGTGAAAAAAATCGAAGCCATCATTAAGCCGTTCAAATTGGACGAGGTGAAAGAAGCCCTGCATGAGGTTGGCATTCAGGGGATCACTGTCGTAGAAGCCAAAGGTTTTGGACGTCAAAAAGGCCATACGGAATTATACCGCGGTGCTGAATATGTGGTAGATTTTCTGCCAAAGGTTAAAATTGAAGTTGTTGTAGTTGAACAAATGGCAGACCAAGTGGTTGAAGCCATTCAAACAGCAGCCCAGACAGGTCGCATTGGCGATGGCAAGATTTTTATATCGACCATCGATGAAGCGATTCGTATCAGAACGGGTGAAAAAGGTGATGATGCTGTCTAACAGCACCCATGACCCCCTCTCCCATCATTTAAGTGAAGACAACTTGCAACATACGGAAGGATAGAAGATGTCTGATGCAAAAAAAATCATGGAAATGCTCAAGGAAAATGACATTTCTTATGTAGATCTGCGTTTTACTGACCCACGCGGCAAAATGCACCATGTAACTCAGCACATTGACACAATTGACGAAGAAGCATTGGCTGAAGGCTTTATGTTTGACGGCTCGTCAATCGGCGGTTGGAAAGCCATCAATGAATCAGACATGACTTTGATGCCTGATTTGACACGCGCTTATGTCGACCCGTTCTTTGCACAGCCAACTTTGGCGTTGTTCTGTGACGTGCTTGAGCCAAATACAGGCGAAGCCTATGAGCGTGACCCACGCGGCACAGCCAAAGCAGCCTTGGCCCACATGCAAGCAGCGAATGTGGCTGATACAGCCTTTTTCGGTCCAGAAGCTGAATTCTTCCTATTTGAAGATGTGAAGATCGATGTTGCCATGAACCGTGGCCTATATGAGCTTGATTCAGTAGAAGGCCCTTATAACTCAGCCCGCGCCTATGAAGAAGGCAATATGGGTCACCGCCCAGGTGTGAAAGGCGGCTACTTCCCAGTGCCACCAATCGATTCAGGCCAAGATATCCGTACAGAAATGCTTGCTGTTATGGCTGATATGGGTGTGCCAGTTGAAAAGCACCACCATGAAGTGGCTCCGTCACAGCATGAATTAGGCATGAAGTTCGGCACATTGCTAGAAACAGCTGATAACATGCAGCTTTATAAATATACAGTGCATCAGGTTGCGCATGCTTATGGCCTATCAGCCACTTTCATGCCAAAGCCAATCGCTGGCGATAATGGCTCAGGCATGCATGTGCACCAGTCACTATGGCAAGATGGTAAGCCTCTTTTCGCAGGCAATGGTTATGCTGATCTGTCAGAAACAGCCTTGCATTACATTGGCGGCATCATCAAGCACGCCAAAGCATTGAACGCTTTCACAAATGCCTCAACAAACAGCTATAAGCGTTTGATCCCAGGTTATGAAGCACCTGTGCTATTGGCTTATTCTGCACGTAACCGTTCAGCATCATGCCGTATCCCACACGTATCAAACCCGAAAGGCAAGCGTGTTGAGGTTCGTTTCCCAGATGCAACAGCGAACCCTTATTTGGCATTCTCTGCTATGTTGATGGCTGGCCTTGACGGTATCCGCAACAAAATTCACCCAGGTGATGCGATGGATAAAGATCTTTATGATCTACCAGCTGAAGAATTGGCACAGATCCCAACTGTATGTGGTTCACTTCGTGAAGCACTAGAATCATTGGATGCGGATCGCGCCTTCTTGACAGATGGCAATGTGTTCACAGATGACCAGATCGACGCTTATATCGAGCTGAAGATGGAAGAAGTGATCAATCTTGAGCACACACCTGCACCAATCGAATTCCAGATGTATTACTCAGCCTAAGCGCTGATGACATCTTTTCGATAAGATCAGACCCCTGCCAATCACTGGTGGGGGTCTTTTTTTTCAAGATATGGTGGCTGGCTCTTTGCTTTACCTACAGGATAAGGTAGGAAAGAAAGAGTTTTTGATTATCGGCTGACCAGCGAGGGGACTATGTCAGATCTATTCGGCGCCGCCGCCGCCCCAACAGATTATGATGCAAGTAAAATTGAGGTGCTTGAAGGCCTTGAGCCTGTGCGCCATCGCCCTGGCATGTATATTGGTGGCACAGATGAGCGCGCCTATCATCATCTGGCAGCGGAAATTCTTGACAACTCAATGGATGAAGCTGTGGCAGGTCATGCCAGCCGTATTGAATTCCATCTTGAAGCCGCTGATCGTTTGGTCATTCGCGATAATGGCCGCGGCATTCCGATTGATCCCCATCCGAAATTTCCAGATAAATCAGCCCTTGAAGTAATCATGTCCACCTTGCATGCAGGGGGTAAATTTTCAGGCAAAGCCTATCAGACCTCTGGCGGTTTACATGGGGTTGGTGCGTCTGTTGTAAATGCCTTATCATCTGCCATGATTGTTGAGGTGGCGCGCGACAAACAACTCTATCGCCAGACTTTTTCAAAGGGCAAGACCATTTCAGGGCTTGAGACCATTGGCGCGGCACCAAACCGCCGTGGCACCTCGATCAGCTTTACCCCTGATACCGAAATTTTTGGTGAGGCCATGCGCTTTAAGCCAGCGCTTTTGTACCGTATGGCCCGTTCGAAAGCGTATCTTTTTGCAGGTGTTGAAATCCGTTGGAAATGCGCAGCTGAATTATTAAGCCCTGATGGGGATATCCCTACAGAGACCACCATTTGTTATCCTGGCGGGCTAGGTGATTATTTAACAGATGCCACATCTGGCAAAGCTTTGATGATCTCAGCCCCTTTTGCTGGTCAGTCCGAATTAGAAGGCCAGAAATTTGAATGGGCTATGACATGGCTTGGGCCAGGAGAAGATGGATTTACCCATTCTTATTGTAACACGGTTCCAACACCCAATGGTGGCACACATGAAGCTGGTTTTCGGTCCGCTATCACCAAGGGGCTGCGCCATTATGGTGAGCTAGCTGGTCAGAAAAAAGCCGCAGAACTAACAGGTGATGATGTGCTTGCGGGCACTTGTTCTATGTTATCTGTGTTTTTGCGTGACCCGCAATTCCAAGGCCAGACCAAAGACAAGCTGGTGTCCAATGAAGCCAACAGATGGACGGAAACAGCCATTCGAGACCGCTTTGAATTATGGCTTTCTGCTGAACCAGAGCGTGCCAATTGGCTGTTGGAACAAGCGATTGAACGTATGGAAGATCGCAAAAGACGCCGCAAAGAAAAAGAAGTGGCACGAAAAACAGCCACACGCAAATTGCGCCTGCCTGGCAAATTGGCAGATTGTTCCGCGAATGACACCTCAGAAACAGAATTATTCTTGGTTGAGGGTGATTCTGCAGGTGGTTCAGCCAAAACAGCAAGAGATAGAAAAACCCAAGCTGTATTGCCCTTGCGTGGCAAAATTTTGAATGTCGCAAGTGCCACAGCTGATAAATTATCTGGCAACCAAGAATTAAGTGACTTGTCATTGGCCCTTGGGGTGAAAGGTGGCAAAGATTTTAATCTGGACGCTTTGCGTTATGGCCGTATCATTATTATGACAGATGCGGATG
Organism: Puniceispirillaceae bacterium (SeqCode); assembly: GCA_049889495.1. Taxonomy (GTDB): domain Bacteria; phylum Pseudomonadota; class Alphaproteobacteria; order Puniceispirillales; family Puniceispirillaceae; genus UBA685. The sequence goes on from JBMHDH010000012.1 coordinate 46,842, forward strand.
TCGATGGCGCGCATATCGCCGCTCTTTTAATGACCTATTTTTATCGTGAAATGCCGCAATTAATCGAAGCTGGCAGATTATATTTGGCCCAGCCGCCTTTATATCGCATGACACAA
>JBMHDH010000013.1:0-32536 GCA_049889495.1 Puniceispirillaceae bacterium (SeqCode)
ACCTGCTTCAGTGAAGTCAGCTTACTCAACAATGCGTTGGATTGTAACAATCGGTTGGGCGATTTACCCACTAGGTTATTTCTTCGGTTACATGGCTGGTGGCGCAAGCATGGAAAGCTTGAACATCATCTATAACCTAGCTGACGTTCTAAACAAGATTGCCTTTGGTGTGATCATCTGGAACGTAGCCGTGACAGAATCAGAAGCCTAAGTCTTCTTTGCAAGGGGCAGGCATAGGTTTGCCCCTTGCTTTTATTTCTTTAAAAATTTTTTAAATTTAACGGCTGGGAGTTGCGCCATGGTTGATATCAGTACAGCCACCTTACAGGGCCCGACACAAGTGATTGCACAAGCGCATGATGTGTCATCAAACAGCCAGTCTGATATCCATGATTTTATCACAAATCAATTACCAGCATCAGACCATCCACTAGGCCCCTCAGCGGCTCATCATTTCCAACGCCCAGGCAAAATGTTGCGTGCCAGATTGGCTTTGTCATCTGCCAAACGCATGCAAGCCAATGAAACAGCAGCGCTTTATTGGGCAGCTGCCGTTGAATTGCTTCACAATGCCTCATTGGTTCATGATGATATGTGTGATGATGATGCGGTTCGCCGTGGCAGACCCTCTGTTTGGTCAGTCTATGGCCGCAACACAGCACTTGCGCTTGGCGATTGGTTAATTGCGAAATCATTTGAATGCGCCGCCAAAGCGGCCTCGCATGGTGCATGCCCCCAATTGGTATCTGTCTTGTCAGGGCATATGCTTGATACCACCAAGGGCCAAGCCTTAGAATTTGTTACCAAAGGTTATCCCGCTTGGGACGCTTATCTTGAAATTTGCACAGGCAAAACAGCACCGTTATTTGTTGCCCCAGTCGAAGGGATTGCCCATCTCGCAGGGCGCAGTGACGTGATCCCCGCCTTATTGCGCTTTTTCACAGCCGTAGGGGCGGCTTATCAAATTGCCAATGACATCCAGAATGTGGCTGGCACTGATGGCGCTTTTAAACCAGCATCTGATTTATTGCGACGCACACCAAATGCGGTCATTGTCACCTATCGGTCCTTGCTGACAGGGGTATTGCTAACCAATTTTGACCAATGGCTTAACGCAGATGACAACACAGATGCTAGAACATGGCATCAAGCCATCCTTTGTTCAGGGGCGTTATCGCTTACCGCTGATCATATGATGGGAATTGTCGAAGAAGCCGAAAGATTGATTGCGGATTTGCCAAGTGATTGCGCTGATATTGTAAAACCAATTCACGCCCAACTTGTCAAAGCCACACGCCAGTGCCGTCTTTAAGCCGCAAAATCACGCAAGATGGCTCATCCATCTTTTAAAACCCAGCGTAAAAATTATATCACTTTAATAAGATGGTAACGGGGCTGGATTTATGACCAAGACAATTGTAATCGGTGCAGGCTTTGGCGGCATTGCATCTGCTTTGCGGATGCGCGCCAAAGGTCATGATGTTATATTACTTGACCGCTTGTCTGAAATTGGCGGACGTGCCCAGGTTTTCGAAAAAAATGGGTTTCGTCACGATGCAGGCCCAACCGTTATCACAGCCCCCTTTTTATTTGACGAATTATTCGACTTATTTGGAGAACGCCGAGAAGATCATATTGAATTTCGGCCACTTGATCCGTGGTATCGGTTTTATTTTCATAATGGCCAACAATTTGATTATGCCGCCTCACTTGATCGCACATGCGAAGAAATTGCCCGTTTTTCAGAAGCAGATGCGAAAGGCTATCGCAAGCTATTGGCCATCTCAAAAGATATCTTTGATATTGGCTTTACAAAATTAGCTGATAAACCCTTTACCCGCTTTGGTGCGATGGTGGCGCAAATACCAGCCTTGCTAAAATTGCGCTCTTATCTGACCGTGTCATCTTTGGTTGGTAAATATATCAAACACCCTTTGATCAGACAGGCCTTTTCCATCCATCCCTTGTTGGTGGGTGGCAACCCATTTAACACCACATCCATTTATGCGCTGATCCATTATTTAGAACGCAAATGGGGCGTTTATTTCGCAATGGGAGGCACAGGTGCCTTGGTTGGCGAATTGCGTAAATTGATGGAACGTAACGGCGTTGAGATCAGATGCAATACAGATATCCAAACCATTACCGTTGATGGCAATCTTGTCACAGGCGTTATCACAACAACAGGCGAGGTCATCAAGGCAGATAACATCATCTGTAATGGTGATCCCCCTGTGGTTTATAACCAGATGCTTTCGGTCAAGAAAAAGACGACCAAGCCTTTGCCAGAGGCGATGACCAAATATTCCATGGGCCTGTATGTGCTGTTTTTTGGCACCAAGAAACCCTATAATGATATTGCCCATCACACCATTTGGATGGGCCCGCGTTTCAAAGAATTGCTGCATGATATTTTTGATAAAAAAATCCTAGCAGATGATTTCTCGCTCTATCTGCACCGTCCAACAGCCACCGATAAAAGCTTTGCACCAGATGGCTGTGACAGCTTTTATGTTTTATGTCCTGTACCGAATTTGCAAGGCAATATTGATTGGCAAACACAAGGGCCCTTATTGCGTGATAAAATTGTCCAAGAGCTTGAAAAAACCATCATGCCAAATCTGTCAGACACCATCACAGATGATTTCTGGATGACACCTGAAGATTTCAAGACAGATTATCGCTCGATGCATGGGGCAGGTTTTTCTATCGCGCCTCTCTTCACCCAAAGCGCATGGTTCCGTTACCATAATCAAGATCCTGATTATGCGAATCTGTATTTCGCAGCGGCAGGGGCACATCCAGGCGCAGGCATGCCAGGGGTGTTATGTTCAGCCAAAGTGGTCGAAGCGCTTGTCACAGCTGAGGAAAAAAAGCTAGCCCGAAAGGCAGCCTAAACAGTAATCTATATCTTGCGATGTTTTGTTGAAAGAAAAGGCCGGCAGCTTTATGACAACATCTTCTGACCAACAGACTTTTGACCAAAAAGGCTATGATGATGCTTTGGCAAAGCATGGCAAAACCTTTCATTGGGCCAGACGTTTCCTAGGCGCACGCCATGGCGATCACGCGGCCCAGCTTTATGCCTTTTGCCGCCTTTTGGATGATTTGGCAGATGGGGATTTGCCAAATGGCAAACAAAGATTATCTGTGATGGCACATGATCTGGCGGCCTTTGACAAAGACCCAGATCATATCGCCACAGACCCTGCTCTGCGCGCCTTTATTCCTTTTATGCGGCATGTGCAATTACCAGCCGCCCCCTTACATCATTTGATTGATGGTTTGTTATTTGACCAAGGCAAGGTCGCATTGGCTGATCAAGATGCCCTGATTTTATATAGCTATCAAGTGGCTGGCACGGTGGGGTTAATGATGTGCCCTGTGCTTGACTGTCATGATGAAAACGCATCAGCCTTTGCCATTGATATGGGCATAGCGATGCAATTAACCAATATTGCTAGAGATGTTCTTGAAGATGCTGAAATGGGACGACGTTATCTGCCTGCCACATTGGTTGACGGGCTATCAGCTGACGAGATTGCCGATGCCGCCGCAACCCATCATCACCACCATATTGCTATCGTTCAAAAAGCAGTGGGTCAGATTTTGGATTTGGCTGATTGCTATTACCAATCTGGCTTTGCGGGCCTGCCTTATTTACCAAAACAAGCGCAGATTGCCATTGCCATTGCCGCTTATGCCTATCGTCAAATTGGCTATCAATTGCGCGACGGCGGCTGTCACTGGCATAAGGGGCGAACCGTTACCTCTTCTGTGACAAAGGCGCGCGTCAGCCTGAAGGCCGCCCGCTTTTTGTTGCCTATAAAGGGTGCAAAAACTCATGATAAAACATTACAAAAACCGCTGGAGGGCTATGCGAAATGACTGCGCAAAAGACCCTCACAATCTTAGGGGCAGGATGTGCCAGCCTGTCGCTTGCGCGTCATAAGACCCGATTGCCATTTGATGACATTCACATCATCACGGATCAAAATCCCCGTGATCGCGCTGATCATATTTGGGGGTTCTGGCAGATGCCATGGCTAGATGAAGCAAGCGATCTATCGCGCAAAAGCTGGCAAAAATGGAAAATCATCACCAAAGAGCACAGCATATTGCATGAGGCGCATCAGCATCCCTATCATGCCATCTCCGCTCACAGTTGGCTTCAATCTTGCCAAGAAATAGCCTTCCCCAGAATGACCATCACCACGATTCATGATGATCTGCCTGATGCGCCTTATTTTGACAGCCGTCCTTTGCCCCGCCCAAAAGACGCGATGCGGCAACATTTTATCGGCCATCATATCACCACAAAAACACCAGCCTTTGACCCTAGCACCGCCCTGTTAATGGATTTCAGATGCGATCAATCAGAAGGGCTGCATTTCCTTTATCTTTTGCCATTTTCTGAGACAGAAGCATTGGTGGAATCAACCTTATTTTCATACAATCTGCTAGATGACGCCTATTATGAAACAGCCATAAAACGCTATTTAGAGGAATGCCATGAGCTGACTGATTATGATGTGATAAGTGTCGAAAAAGGCGATATCCCCATGGCAGATATCTATGATAGAGCCAGCCCAGATACCGCCATTGGTGCCAGAGGCGGTGCCATACGTCCTTCATCTGGCTATGCCTTTACCTTTATTCAAAAACAAATCGCAGATCTTCTTGCCAGCTATCAGCCCACAAACACAAATCAAGGCAAAGCCACGCGCCCAATTAGCAAGCGTGATTTGTGGATGGATGCTGTGTTTTTGCGTGTTTTGAAAGGCCGCCCAGATCTTTCAATCAGCCTATTTGCCAAAATGGCAAAGGTGCTAACTGGTGATGAATTTGCTTCTTTTATGTCTGGCACGGCCAATGCTATGATTTTATTCAAAGTTATTTTGGCAATGCCGAAATTTGTGTTTCTGTCTGCGGCCATACAACATAGTATTTCGCTGCCTATGCGCGATAAGAGGCAAAAGACATGAATTTGTTACCTTTAGATTGGCTTTCATTGGCCGCAATTTTGATGATTGGCCTGCCGCACGGGGCCTTTGATGCCGCAATCTATGCGCTTGTGCCCGCCAAAGATAAAACCCACATACCCAAAAAAAGCAAAAGCAGAAACACAGCACGTCTTTTATCCTTTCTGATAAGCTATATCGCGGTTGCCGTGCTTGTGGTTTATTTATGGATTGCACTTCCTGTTCTTAGCCTCGTTGCGTTTTTAGCTTTCTCTTGTTTTCATTTTGGCAAAGCAGATAGCGCGGCCATCACAGGCAAGATACGTATTGCCGCCATCATCAGCCATGGCGGCCTTGTGACCATTTTAATCCCGCTTTTCCATCCTGAGGCCACAAGTGATTTTTTTGTGGCTCTATCAGGGTTCTATGCAAAGGATATCATTACCTTCATGCCCGTGATGGGGGTCATATGGGCATTGTCCTTTGGCCTTTATGCCAAAAAGGGCTTTAAGGATAAAGCCACCCGCCCTTTCATCATTGAAGTCTTCTTATTGGCGTTTGCCATGGCATTTTTGCCTGTGCTACCAGCCTTTGCACTTTATTTCTGCGGGGTTCATAGCCGCCGTCATTTCATCACCCTATATCAAGAATTCAAACAGTGCCGTCCGCAAAGCGTTTTACCTATGGCAATGGGCCTTACCTTTGCCTCATGGCTTGCCGCCGCCATTGGCATATGGGCCTTAATGCCGTATCTTGGGATTGTGATTGCGGCGATACAGATTATCTTTATCGGATTGGCAGCGTTAACAGTACCACATATGATTTTGGTGGATGGGCTATGGCGACCGCTTGCGATCCAAAAGGCGAATAAACCATGACAAACACCAAAGATAAACAAGCCCATCAGCGCAAAGATGCGCATCTTGATTTGGCAAAACAACCAGCCGCGCAAGCGCAAATCCCGCATCCGCTTGATGATATTCGCTTAACCCATCATGCTTTGCCTGATACAGATCTTGACGCCATTGATCTTTCAACGCGGTTTTTAGGGCACCTTTGTGATGCGCCCTTTTTCATTGGGGCGATGACGGGCGGGACTGACCGCGCAGATAGGATTAACCAAGCATTGGCTGAGGTGGCACAATCTCATAATATCGCACTGGCACTTGGCTCACAGCGTGCTGGGCTATCGATTGGCAGATCCCAAGCGCATTTACGCAAAATCGCGCCACATATTCCGCTGATTGGTAATTTGGGGATTACACAATTGGCAAGCAAAGATGGTATGTCTTTGGCACAAAAAGCCATTGATGATATCGAAGCCACTGCGATTGCCATTCATCTTAATCCCTTGCAAGAAGCAGCCCAAATAGAGGGCGACCACGATTGGCGCAATTGCAAATCGGCTTTATCTGATTTTATCGCCGCCGCACCTGTGCCTGTTATGGTCAAGGAAGTTGGCGCAGGCATCAGCGCATCTTGTGCCGCGGAATTAAACAGCATGGGCGCGGCCTATATTGATATTGCAGGACTAGGTGGCACCAATTGGACACGCATTGAAACCGCACGCTATGATGATAAGGGGTTATTTGACCCCTTCCTTGATTGGGGCATTTCTTTGCCAGATGCGTTGCGTGATGTAAGAGCCACCTTGCCATATGCCAAATTGATCGCATCTGGTGGCATTCGCCATGGCTTGGACGTGGCCAAATCATTGGCAATCGGGGCTGATATGGTATGCGCCGCTGGTCCCTTTTTAAAGGCGCTTGAGCCATCGAGTGATGCAATAGATCAAAACGCCTTAAGCGAGCTGATCACACAATGGCAGACACAAATCAGGCTGGCTTGTTTTCTGACAAACAGCCAAACATGCCGTGATCTGGCAAAAAACACGCCTAATTAAGCATGTTAATATTAATTTAGAAATAATTGAAAAAAACAATGGGCTTTGTAATCCATCACAAAGCCCATTGAGTATAAGATAGTGACTTGAAAAAGTCTTCCCCCCCGAGGAGGTCTCGGTTTCCTACTTTCCGAGACCTCCATCCTACCGCATTCGGCAAAAAGAACAATCCAAGCGATCGTAGTTTTTCATATCGTGAGGATAAGAGACTTTGGGCGATTTAACGGCCTTTCCAGACAGGGTCGCGTTTTTCTGCAAATGCTTTTGCGCCTTCCAGTTGATCTTCGCTTGAATAGAGCCGATCAACAGTGGCCATTTGGCGCTTGCTAACCTTATTCAAAGCATCTTGGAATTTCATATCTTCTGCTTCGCGCACCACTTCTTTAATGGCCGCCATCACAAGCGGTGGGCCAGATTCAAGCAAGCGCGCTAAATCCCATGCGGCATCGCGAAGATTATCTTTTGCCACCACATCTTTTAATAGACCCCATCTTTGCGCTTCTTCGGCGTCAATCCAGCGGCCTGTTAACAACATATCCATTGCCACATGATAAGGGATTCGTTTTGGCAATTTAATAGACGCCGCATCTGCCACAGTGCCTGATCTGATTTCTGGCAAAGCAAAGCTGGCATCTTCAGATGCCAAAATTAAATCACATGACAAGGCCAATTCAAAACCACCACCACAACAAATGCCGTTAACGGCACAAATTACTGGCTTATTCATATTGCCTAATTCTTGCAGGCCACCAAAACCACCAATGCCATAGTCACCATCCACGGCATCACCATCTGCGGCAGCCTTTAAATCCCAACCAGCACAGAAAAATTTGTCACCTTCAGCGCGCAAGATAGCCACTCTGGCATCAGGGTCATCACGAAATGCCATAAAGATCTCGCCCATTTTGCGGCTCGTTGCCAAATCAATCGCATTGGCTTTTGGACGGTTTAATGAGATTTCCCAAATGCCGCCTTTTTTCACAACAACACATGCTTCCATGGTTTGATCTCCTTATAATGAGGCTTTTTCATAGCCTCTGATTAACGCATCAACTGCCACAATTCGGCTGGCGGTGCAAATCACAGGGTTCATTTCAATTTCAACAATATCGCCAGATGCCGCTTTGTAAAAATCTGACAGACCTTGCACAAAAGCAATAAAGGCCGCTTGATCAATCCCTGGCTTACCACGATACCCCTCTAGCTTTCGCCAGCAACGCAATGTTTTTAATGCCGCTAGGATTTGATCATCTCTGGCTGGTAGAGATACTGTTACCTTATCATCCAGCAATTCGGTATAAATACCGCCTTCTGCCATCGTCAAAACAGGCCCATGCGCAGGGTCTGTGACAATGCCAACCAACATTTCAGCGACCGCGCCTGTGATCATTTCTTCAACCAGCACACCTTTGCCATGAGCCAACTGCGACAAAGCCTCACGCAGAGCAGCTTCATCCTGAATATTGATAAAGACAGCATTTTCTTCTGTCTTATGCGCAAAGCCGAGACCCTTGACCACAAGCGGATAACACAGCCCTTTGGATGCAACTGCCAAAAGCGCGTCTTGTGATGTGTCAGCCACCACATTTTTGGGCACAGCCAACCCTGCTTTTGCCAAACGATCTTTGGCAAGGCTTTCATCAATTACCGTCAATTCTGGCCCAGTCAATTCTAGCCCATCAGATCGATCTGATAGCGGAAAATCCCATAATTCAGGAGACAGCTCTTCTTGCCAAGCTTTCCCAATATCTGCCATCGCTTGAATGGCTTGCAGACCATCTTCTAGCCCCATCAAAGACACAATGCCTGCATCTGTGGCTGGCTGAGAGAACGCCTCAGTCAGTGTTTCTGGCAATGTCGACAGGATCACCGCAGGCCGTCCCGTCGCTGTAACCGCTTCGATCAAGCAATCACGCGCAGGATACCATGGCGCATCATCACATCGATCTGTGCGTGGTGGGTCAAGCACCAAACAAGATAGCGATTGCGGGCCATCCAACATCGCCGTAAAGGCGGCTGTCATTGCCGCATGATCACCCCAGATATAGGTCTGATAATCAAGCGGGTTTGACAAATGAACCAAAGGCCCAAGCGCGGCTGATAAGCCTGTGATTTGCTGGTCCGTCAAATCAGGAAAAGATAATCTTGTCTTGGCCGCCCCATCAGCAATCAATGAGGCCTCACCTCCTGAACAAGATAAAGAGCCAATCTGATAATTTGGCAAAGGCCCAATATGATGAGCCAATTTTAACGCCTCTACAAAAGCACCAAGCCCCTCAATACGCACAATACCTAGATGATGAAATAACGCAGATGCACTGGCATCACTTCCCGCAAGTGATGCGGTATGAGACAGAGTGGCGGCTTGTGCCGCATCTGATTTCCCCACTTTCAATGCGATAATCGGCTTGCCAGCGCGGCGCGCCTTTTGCGCCAATGATTCCAATTTCTTACGATTGGCAATTCCTTCAATATGCAGGCCAATGGCTGTGACACGATCATCTGCCAGACATGCCTCTGCCATATCACACATATCAAGTTGGGCTTGATTACCAGCTGTCGCCAAATAGGCCAAAGGAAGGCCACGTTTTGACATAGATAGGCTGATGGCCATATTGGAACTTTGGGTGATAATCGCAACACCTATGTCACCGCAAACACCGCCATGTTCATCAGGCCATAGGGCCACCTTGTCTAGGTAATTCACAAAGCCATAACAATTCGGACCCAAAAACGGCATCTTGCCTGCCGCCTCTAGGGCTCTTGCTTGTAATTGGGTTCCGCTTTGTTCCCCTGCTTCTGCCACAATATGATCATCAGCTGATGTTTCAGCAAAACCAGAGGCAAAACAGACCGCCCCCCCAGCGTCCACTGCGGCAAGCTGTTGCAAAATTTCGGGTGTCAAATTACGATTTACCCCAATAAAGCTCGCATCTGGTGCGGCTGGCAAATCAGCCACACTTGCATAGGCTTTCAGCCCTGCAATCTCTGTCTTGGTTGGATGAACAGGCCAAATATCACCTTCAAAGCCAATTTTTTGCAATTGATCAATGACATTTCGTGCCCAAGCACCACCAAAAACCGCGACAGTTCGCGCCTGAAATAATCGTGTCAGAGCAGTCATAAATCAGCCCCCAAGCGGGCGAAGCAAATCACGGCTGATGATATGGCGTTGGATTTCAGATGTGCCATCCCAAATCCGTTCGACACGCGCATCTCGCCAGAATCTGGCAAATGGCATATCATCCATCAATCCCATACCGCCATGAAGTTGCAAACAGCAATCAGTGACGCGCGCCAACATTTCCGTGGCATAAAGTTTGGCAGAGGCAATCGCCTGATTAGCATCTAAATTTTGATCAAGTTTCCATGCGGCATTCAATGTCAAAAATTCCGCAGCATCAATTTCAGTGATCATATCAGCCAATTGAAAGCTGACCCCTTGGAATTTGCCGATTTGCTGGCCAAATTGCTTTCGTTCAACCAGATGCGGCAAGGTCAATTCAAAGGCACGTCTTGCTCTGCCAACCGCGCAAGCGGCCACTGAAATGCGTGTCGCACCAAGCCATTCATTGGCAATGTCAAAGCCGCGATGCACCTCACCCAAAATTTGGCTTTTTGGCAGACGGCAATCATCAAAACGCAAAATGCAATTCTGATAGCCTCTATGAGAGACAGATGAATAACCTTCTGCAATCTCAAAACCTGGCGTGCCTCTATCAACCAAGAAGCATGTGATCTTTTTCTTGATCCCTCTTGGTGTTTCTTCTTCACCACTTGCCACAAAAACAATCACAAAATCAGCGATATTGGCATGGCTGATAAAATGTTTTGTGCCATTTAAAATCCAATCATCGCCATCTTGTTTGGCGGTACATTGCATGCCGCGCACATCCGAGCCTGCATTTGGTTCTGTCAAAGCAAGAGCGTCAAATTTCTCGCCTGATACGGCAGGAAGAAGATATTTTTCACGCTGCTCTCCCTCGCAAGCCATCAAGATGCCTGATGGTCTGCCAAAGAACACTGTCAAAGCGTTTGACCCGCGGCCCAATTCCCGTTCCACAAGTGTGAAATCAAGGTGATTCAGTCCTGCGCCACCAACTTCTTCGGGAAAATTACATCCGAAAAAGCCCAGCTCTTTACATTTTTGGGCAATATGTTTGCCAAGCTCATCTGACACAAAGCCTTGCTTATCCACTTCAGCCTCATGCGGATAAATTTCCTGTTCTACAAATTGGCGAACCGTATCAACGATCATTTCCTGTTCTTGGCTTAATCCAAAATGCATGATGCTATCCTTTATTTTGCTGGTTTTTGGCCGATGGCACGACCACAATAATCTGGTGTTTCAATTTGCATTTGTGCTTGTGCCACATGCGCTAATGTATCTGCCATTGGTGCCACAGCTGGCACGGCGCGCCCTTCATCCATCTTAATATGCAACAACATATGTTCGCCAGTTGCGACCACATGACCATCTTCAGACAGCATTTCATGGCATAGATGCAGCTTTTTACCATCTGATGATATGATCTGGCTCTTTGTGGTAAACTCTTGGCCAAGCTTCATTTCATCTAAATAGCGAATATGGGTTTCGACCGTGAAATAGCTATAGCCTTTCTTACGATAAGCGTCATCAAAGCCTGCAAATTCTAGCACCTTATCTGTGGCATCGCTAAAGACCTGATTGTAACGAAACTCCGTCATATGGCCATTATAATCAATCCATTCTGGCATCACGCGCCCTTCATGCAAGGCCAATGGCGCATCAATTGCGGTATTTTCCAGCGTTGGTGCTTCTGGCTTTGTTTTGGCTTCGACCGCATTCAAAAAAGCACCAGCCGCCCAATCATAGCCTTTCAAGGCACGCAAGAACGACACCAAATTCTTATCTCTGATGGCTTCAAGCTCTCTGATATCATGGGCCCCCGATTGCGCGTCTGATTGCGAGGCGATTTTTTCAATCAGCTCATCTGTTAAATCAGGCACATCCATTAATTTGGTCCATGGCCATTTCAAGGCAGGGCCAAATTGCGCCATGAAATGCCGCATGCCAGCCTCGCCGCCAGCCACACGATAGGTTTCAAACAACCCCATCTGCGCCCAGCGAAGACCAAAGCTATGTGTCATAATATCATCGATCACATCGGTTGTGGCAATGTCATCATTAATCAGCCATAACGCCTCACGCCATACCGCCTCAAGCAAACGATCCCCCACATGCGCGTCAATTTCACCTCTGATATGCACAGGCTTCATCCCAATAGAGGACAAAATATCTTTGGCTTTTGCGATTTGCGCCTCATTTGTGGCTGGTGAGGCAACCAATTCCACAAGTGGCAATAAATACACAGGGTTATAAGGATGGGTGACAACAATTTGATCAGGGCGCAACGCCCCGTCTTGCAAAGAGGTTGGCGTGAAGCCTGAGGTCGAAGAGCCGATCATCGCCTCAGCAGAACAGGCCTGCTGGATTTGCTGATAGACCGCCTTTTTGATGTCAGGGCGTTCAGGCACTGATTCTTGGATCCAGCTAGCATCTTTAACGGCCTCTGCCAAATCTGATGAAAAGGTTAATTGCCCTTCAGTTGGCAATGGCCCATCAATCAAAAACGGCGCAGATGCTTTGGCATTTGCCATCACTTCCGCAATTTTGCGTTCTGCTTGCGGGTCTGTATCAAACACACAAACATCCCAGCCTGCCAGCAAAAAGCGTGCTGCCCAACCGCCGCCAATGACACCGCCCCCAATAATCGCTGCTTTTTTCATCATGCCATCTACTCCAGATCTTTTCTTAATCACGAATGCCCATAACACTTATACGTAACACTTATACGTGACACTTATTAATGTGAAACGGGGGTATTAATGTGAGACGGGGGCACGTTTTTGCAATTTCAACTCATCACGAACCTCTTGCGGGCCCATTAATGATGGGCCCATATTGGTGATGATGGTTGCGGCCTTTTCGACCAATTGCGCATTGGTGGCCAGCACGCCTTTTTCAAGCCATAAATTATCTTCCAGCCCAACACGCACATTACCGCCTGCCAAAATCGCCGCTCCAACATAAGGCATTTGATGACGGCCAATTGAAAAGGCACTGAATGTCCAGCTTGATGGCACATTATTTACCATCGCCATAAAAGTATTAAGATCATCTGGTGCGCCCCACGGAACACCCATGCAAAGCTGGACCATTACAGGGTCTTCGATCAAACCTTCTGATACCAATTGTTTGGCAAGCCATAAATGACCTGTATCGAATGCCTCGATTTCAGGACGGACTCCCAAATCAGTCATCCGCTTTGCCATATCACGCAACATGCCAGGCGTGTTTGTCATCACATAATCAGCTTCGGCAAAATTCATTGTGCCACAATCAAGTGTACAGATTTCAGGCAAACATTCTGCAACATGCGCCACACGTTCTGCGCCGCCAATCATATCTGTTGCTGCCTCATTCAAGGGCAATGGTTGATCAGCAGAACCAAAAACCATGTCACCACCCATACCAGCGGTCAGGTTCAACACCACATCAGTGTCACTGTCGCGCACTCTGTCTGTCACCTCGCGGTAATAGCCTAGATCACGAGATGGCTTACCTGTTTCAGGATCACGCACATGGCAATGCACAACAGCCGCACCTGCTTTGGCCGCGTCAATCGCAGCATCGGCAATTTCTTTTGGAGAACGCGGGACAAGATGGCTTCTATCTTGTGTGCCACCAGACCCTGTGATCGCTGCCGTAATAAAGACTGATTTTCGCATTTCCAAAGGCATGGCACCCTCCGTATTTTTTTCGTAATATAGCTAGGCTTTTTCAAAGATATTGTTTTATGATTTGATACGCCAATGCTGGAATAAATGTCCTGAATGCGTAATAATTTATTCTGAATATCAAAACCGCAAGGGAAAGTGAAAATGAGTGAAAATATCACCTGTGAACGTGATGAATTTTTGGCCAAAATTCGCTTTAATGAAGATGGGCTTGTCCCTGCCATTGCCCAACAATATGACAGCGGCGAAGTGTTAATGATGGCGTGGATGAACGCTGATACTGTGGCTGAGACGATTGACACCAAAAGGGCCTGTTATTGGTCACGCTCACGCCAAGCCTTTTGGCGCAAAGGCGACACATCAGGCCATGCTCAAACAGTGATCAGCATCCATCTTGATTGTGATGGTGACACAATTTTATTGAAAATTGACCAGACAGGTGCCGCCTGTCACACAGGGGCGCGCAGCTGTTTTTTTGTGACCTGTGGTGATCACTAAAAATCAGGATTTTGACGCCTAGAGCTTTGTAAAAGCGCCGCTATCTTCTTGAAATTCCCACATGGTGCCTTCGGCAATATCATGCCACAAGCCATGTAATTGCAAGTGACCTTTATCCATGGCTGCTTTGACGAAGGGAAATTCTGCCAGATGCCCCAGCGAGACAACCACATTGGCGCGTTCTCTCGCGCGGCCATCGGTCGCCTGATCTGTGCCTGCAATCGCATCAAATGAGGGGCGCATTAATGATACCCACTGCCCAACATAGCTTGCAGGATCTGCCAAGGCTGGATTAGCGCCAGTATGCAAATCATAACAGCCCTGCACCCCACCACACATCGCGTGACCAACGACGATAATATGCTTTACACCAAGAGCGGTCACAGCATATTCAATTGCCGCGCCCGTACCATGATAATCAGCCTCTGACTGATGTGGGGGAACAAAATTTGCGATATTGCGGTGAATGAAGAAATCACCTTCTGATACACCAAATATATCTGTTGTCTGAACGCGGCTATCACAACAAGAAATAATCATCGCTTGCGGATGCTGACCATCAGAAATCAGTGTCTCAAATTTCGCTTTTTGATCTTGGAAATCTGATGCCTGCCAGTTGTAATAGGCTTTGGTAAGATGCTGTGGTAATGCCATAAATTCGCTCCCGATTTAATCGCCCACCACAATGTCAATTTTCAGCAAAATAAGCAAGAAACAGATGTAACAGACAGCCCATTGGCATCTATTTTTTCATGTCGTGAAATAAAAAACAGGCGCGGTCAGCACCTGTTTTTTTGCGTTATCTTATGGTATCTGATTTCGCGTTTGATTAACTGGCACAAGCCGCAAAAGCATCGCGCAATAAGCCCCAAAACTCTTTGGTTGTTGTTGCCCCAATCCCAAGAGGGTCAATCAGATAGGCTGTTACACCAATATCTTTTGCCAATTGTTCTGCCATATCTTTACTGAATTGCGGCTCATAGAATAAGCAATCAACCTGTGTTGATGCGGCAATGGATTGCAAATCACGTAACCGTCCTGCTGATGCCGTGGTTTCGACATGATCCACCAAAAACCCGACAGCTTCGATAGCTAAATCTTGTTCAAGATAAAGCGCGATATCATGCATACCAATGAACTTTAAGGTCCTATCCTCTGGCAATATGGCACGCATCTGTTTTTTGACAGCTTGGATATCTGCTGTCACCTTGGCGGCATTGGCCGCAAAAAGCCCCGCATGCTCTGGCATCTTTTCAGATAGCACGTCACGCACAATTTCCGAAAAACGGATCATAGCATCAGTTGACAACCAAATATGTAAATCAAATTCATAATCTTCATGGGCATGACCATGACCCGCATGATCATCATGACCTTTATGATCATCATGATGCGCGTGATCGTCATGATCATCATGGCCTTTGTGATCATCATGATCATCATGGCCTTTGTGGTCATCATGATCATCATGACCCTCATCGTCATCATCATCTCTGTGTTTTAAAAGATCCTGCATAAGATCTGCCACCAACACAAATTTATCACCTTCTTGTTCCATCACTGGGGCAAGCGATTCTTCCATGTAAGGATGAATGGCAAAAATCACATCTGCTTTGGAGATGGTGCGACGCTGAGAGGGGCGAAGCTGCGAGACATGCACAGATTGGTTAGGAGGAATAATCGTTTCTGCGGTTAAAACGCCGCTTGCCACCTCATTCACAATAATGGTTAAGGGGTTAATTGTGGCGGCGACCTTAATGGTCTTATCAGCCGCTGCACCCGACATTGTTGCGCTTGCGAGAAAGCCAAATCCTGCCAAAACAGATGATAACCATATTCTTGTCATGTTTCATTCCTCAATGCGCTTGAATGCAGTGGATATTCTGATAGTTTTAGATATATTTTTTATAGCCAAATCAAAAATGTTACGTTATCACATATCATAACCATGTGGTAAGAAGCAAGTCAAAAGAGATCTCTCATAATGATGTTAATCAGCGCTGAAAATTTAGGCATCAAAGGCGACACTAGCTGGCGTGTAAAAAATGTAAATTTATCAATTTCTAAGGGCGAAATTGTTACCATGATTGGCCCAAATGGATCTGGCAAATCAACAATTGCCAAAGCGCTTCTTCGGATCATTTCACCAGATGAAGGACAGGTGATTCATCACCAAAAGCTGAAAATTGGGTATGTGCCGCAATCGTTACAAGTTACACGCGCTGTTCCTATGACGCTGAAACGTTTTTTGCAATTAACCGAATCTCATAGCGCAGAAGACATTGATGATGTGATGGCACTGGTGGGCTTAACTGCGCCCTTAACCCAATCTGTTTCTGATTTATCAGGCGGCCAGTTTCAGCGTGCCTTGATTGCCAGAGCCTTATTATTGAAACCTGATTTAATGATCCTTGATGAACCAGTGCAGGGTGTCGATTTCAAAGGTGAAGTTGCGTTATATGAATTAATCACGCAAATCAGAGATAACATTCAATGTGGCATGTTATTGATATCGCATGATTTGCATATTGTGATATCACAAACAGACAGAGTCATTTGTATGAATGGCCATATTTGTTGTGAAGGCAGCCCATCTGCTGTGATTGCGGATGACTCCTACCTGACTTTATTTGGCCCGAAAGCCTCTGAATTTCTAGCGCTTTACCAGCATGATCATGACCATCATCATCACCATGATGACGATCATAACCATCTTCACGATGCAAAAGCATAAAGGCAAAGACCGATGATTGATGCCTTAATGGATGATTTTTTCTACCGCGCTTTGATCGCTGGCATTGCCACCGCCGCCTTAACAGGTCCGATTGGCTGTTTTATTATTTGGCGGCGCATGTCATTTTTTGGAGATACCTTATCTCATTCTGCCTTGCTTGGTGTTGGGCTTGGTTTGGTGTTTTCCGTTCACCAAACATTGGCTGTCTTCCTCATTGCTCTTGCCATCAGCTTTTCACTTCATTGGCTTCGTCAAAAAGCCACGATTTCGTCTGATACCAGCCTTGGCATCTTATCGCATGGGGCTTTGGCATTGGGCTTATTATTGCTGACCTTTTTGCCGCCAAGCCGCATCGATTTAAGTGCTGTCTTTTTTGGCGATATCCTGACAAGCTCACCAAGCGATGTCGGCGTCGCAATTTTTTGTTTGGTTGGCGGTTTATTTGTCTTGCGCTTGATCTGGCACAGCTTGCTTGTGCAAACCATCAATCCAGAAATTGCCAAAGCAGAAGGTATGCGCACAAAATTGGTCGAATTTACCTTTTCCCTGCTTCTGACCATTGTGATTGCCTTTTCTTTTAAAATTGTTGGGGTTTTGTTAATCTCTGCCTTATTGGTGATCCCCGCGGCAAGCGCAAGGCAGATGGCATCAAACCCAGAGATGGCGGCTTTATTGGCCTCTGTGGTTGGGTGCCTTTCTGTGGCAGGGGGGCTTGGTGCCTCGCTTCATGCGGATTTGCCATCTGGACCAGCGATTGTCTGCACCGCCCTTGCCATCTTCTTGGCAAGTGTTATGGGCCGACTTTTGATAAAAAGGTATAGATAGAGAATGAAGCAAACACCACCTGATACCAAATTATTATCTTCCAAATTCACATCAGACATCCTAGAGGCGCTGAGCAAGCAGAACAAACCACAATCAGCCTATGATCTGCTAGAAAGTTTGCGTGACAAAGGGGCAAAGGCACCTATGCAAATTTATCGGGCCTTGGAAAAGCTTGAGACAGCTGGTCTGATCCATAAATTACCCAAATCAAATAGCTGGATTGCCTGTGATGGTCACAGCCATAATGCGCCAAAAGATATGTTTGTGATTTTATCTTGCACATCATGTGGGTCAGCCACCGAAATCGAAGATGCCACCATCGCCAAAGCACTTGATAACATCTCTGATCGTCAATCCTTTGATATGCCAAGCCAAACAATCGAAGTAGATGGGGTATGCCAACCCTGCAAAGACAAAGACCAGTAAAGATAATGACCAGTAACTAAGAGGTTTGCCTTATGAAATATCGTCGCCTTGGAAAATTCGGCCCAGACATTTCAGCCATCGGCTATGGTGCCATGTCATTTTCAAATTTCTATGGCCCAACAGATGAAGCGGCAAGTCATGCTATTTTGGATAAATGTCGTGATGCTGGCCTTACGCACATTGATACAGCCGATATTTATGGCAATGGGTTTTCGGAACAGGTAATTGGCAGCTATCTGAAGGCAAATGGCCCGCAGGCAAAATCATTTTTCTCTCTTGCCTCAAAGGCGGGGATTTATCGCTCACCTGAAGGGGTGCGTTCTTACCGAAATGACAAAGCCTATTTAACCCAACAGCTTGATCACTCTCTGACAGTGATGGGCGTTGAGGCACTTGATCTGTTTTATGTGCATCGCAGAGACGCAGACACGCCGATTGAAGAGGTGACACAAACCCTTGCTGACTTTATCAAAGCTGGCAAAATCAAAGGCTTTGGGTTTTCTGAAATTGCACCTTCCTCATTGCGTCGTGCCAATGAAATCCATCATGTGATGGCGGTACAATCTGAATATTCGTTAGGGGTGCGGTCGCCTGAAATGGGGTTGATTCAAACCTGTAAAGAGCTTGGCACAGCCTTTGTGGCCTTTTCCCCTGTCGGCAGGTCATTGCTAACAGACAAACCGCATAGCATCGAAAAATCACAGTCATTGCCCTTCCTGCAGCATAACCCGCGTTTTGTGGAACCAAATCTGTCAACTAATATCGCCATAACCGCTCCGTTTCGTGCCTATGCAAAATCATTGGGGTTAAGCGCTGCAGGCCTTGCCATTGCCTGGTTGTTAAAACGCGATGATCATATTATCCCGATCCCAGGCACGCGCCATCTAACCCATCTAGATGAAGTCCTTGCAGGCGCGAATTTTGCCCTCTCAGATGATCTGATGACAGATGACATTATGACAGAGATTGAACGTCTCTTGCCGATCGGCTGGGCCCATGGTGATCGTTATAATGAAAGCCAGTGGAACGGACCAGAACGTTATTGTTAAGAACGCTATTGTTAAGGCACTAAGACAAAATTGCCAATATGGCTTTTTTGGCTAAATTCTTCTTGGGCTTGCGCAATATCCTTTAACGCAAATGTTTTTGCCAAAAGTGGCTTGATCTCCTTGTTTTCAATATAAGAAATCAAATTCGGAAACACCGCCTCATCCCACGCTGTGCTGCCAAATAATGTGATATCTTTTAGATACATATCGCGCATATCAAGCGCGACAACAGGTCCTGCAATGGCCCCAGATGATGCCAATTTTCCCCCTCGTTTCAGGATTTTTAACATACTTCCAAAGCCTTGCCCGCCGACATTATCAATCACGATATCAAAGCTGTTTTCACCAAAATGGCTGACCAAATCAGTGCCTCTTGCAACCACCTCATCTGCCCCAATCTGCCCGACTGCTTCTATTTTTTCTTGGGCTGTGATGGTGCCAATATGCGCACCGCGACGCTTGGCCAATTGAATCACCGCAGACCCTACCCCGCCAGAGCCCCCGACCACAAACACATGATCCCCTTTTTGACATCCTGTGCGCTCTAGCATGGTTTCCGCTGTCGCATAAGCACAAGGGATGGTGGCAAGCTCTTCATTGCGCCAGTCACAATCAACCACAAACACCTCAGACGCTGGCACCAAGACATAATCAGCAAAGGCCCCATTAAAATCAGATGCCATCCACTTATTTTCCAGAGATGTAAAATCTGTAACACGCATACAAGCGCGCACCAAAACCCGCTTGCCCAACAAG
The DNA here is from genome assembly GCA_049889495.1 of Puniceispirillaceae bacterium (SeqCode). Lineage (GTDB taxonomy): Bacteria > Pseudomonadota > Alphaproteobacteria > Puniceispirillales > Puniceispirillaceae > UBA685. The sequence continues at coordinate 19,933 of JBMHDH010000013.1, forward strand.
GCTTGATCAACCCCTGCGCCAATAAAAGCCACCTCGCCACAACAATCTGTGCCTTGGATAATGGGAAAAGGCGTTGCCTCATTCCATCCGCCATCTGCGATATCTTGGCTGTCTTCATTTTGATCAAAAGACAACGCATCTGTTGAGGTTGTAACAGAAGATGAATACCAGCCAAGCCGTGTGTTGATTTCGGTATTATTCACACCAGCTGCCAGCACCTTTAACAATATATGGCCATCTTGCAAGGCAGGCACATCCACCTGTTGATAAACCAATTTATCATACCCGCCTGTGCCAGTGGTCAAAACAGCCATCATTTTATCTGGGTAATGTGTCATACCATCATCATGCCTTATTTATGTTTTAACGAACTTGTCTGTTATGACCTGCCGCACGCACTTCATCCTGTTATTATGATCGCCCCCCTAAAACCATATCAGGCAACCATAGCAGGCCACCATATCAGGGGAAGCTGATCTTTTCACCCATTGCGCCTTATACCGTGTTTCATCATAATTGACCTTACAACGCAACAAGCTATGATAGCGACCACCTTATTTTGCCAGTGATTGGACAAATCGCAATGACAGACACCCCGCAATTAAATCAAGATGCGTTTCACAGCCTTGATACTGATAGACTTTTTCCCCAAACAGACCCAAAAGAAGCTGTGAAGATTTTGATCCTCTATGGCTCTTTACGCAAAGTTAGCTATTCCCGCCTTGCCGCAGAAGAAGCAGGCCGCATCTTAGAAAAATTGGGGGCAGAGGTGCGCTTTTACAATCCCTCTGGCTTGCCTTTACCAGATGATCCCATCATTGGCTATGACCAGCCAACAGACCATCCCAAAGTCGCTGAATTACGTGATTTAACGACATGGTGTGATGGCATGGTTTGGTCATCACCTGAACGCCATGGCGCAATGACTGGCATAATGAAATCGCAAATTGATTGGATACCGCTGTCTCTTGGATCTGTTCGCCCGACCCAAGGAAAGACATTGGCTGTGATGCAAGTCAGCGGGGGATCGCAAAGCTTTAACACGGTAAATCAACTGCGCATTCTAGGCAGATGGATGCGGCTTTTAACCATCCCCAATCAATCATCTGTTGCCAAAGCATGGCGTGAATTTGACGAAGAAGGCCGCATGAAGCCATCTTCTTATTATGATCGCATCGTGGATGTGATGGAAGAGCTGTATAAATTCACCTATCTGACACGCGATAATCGTGATTATTTAACAGATCGTTATTCACAAAGAGTGGAAAGCGCAGAAGCCTTATCAAAGCGTGTGAAAGAGACTTAAAGATCCATCTGATTTTGCCGTGCCACATAGGCAAGCAAATCATCTGTGGCTTGAGACTTTTTATCGGCAAGATCACGCAAACGGTTGGCTTTGTCTGTGCTAAGCGCATCTGTGAATGTGGTGATTGCGGCTTGCCCAATCGTCAAATGACATAGGTTTTCATCTTCAATGCTTGCGATGATCTCATTTTGTTCATCCACAATGGCCAAGATTTCATCTCGCATTTCAGCGGCAATCTCATCAATTTTAATATCCAGATCAGGTTGCGTATCGCTCATCATTTTGCCTTTACAAATGCTGTTATCTCGCCAAGATATGCCATAGCATGAAATGATATATCATACCACCACCAAGCGCCGTGATGGTTATCTTCTGTTGCCAACTAGTCAAATCTGTATCGCAATGCTAGGCTTTCTGAATAAGACTGGCACAGCGCAATAAACGAGATTTTTTTGGACCATAAAGCATTCTTATCATCCCTATCGTCTGACCAGCGCGATAGATTGATGACCACCAGCGATTTCGCTGGCCTATCTCATTTATGTTTCTATGTGATGATGCATGGTATCTTGATTGCCATTGTGATTTTACAGCTTGGATATTGGCAATTGGCCTGTTTGCCACTTGGCATTGTCACGGCGTTTTATTTCACGCTTCAACATGAATGCACCCATAACACCCCCTTTAGATCACGCTGGCTGAACACTGTGATTGGGCATCTTACAGCCGTTATTTTATGCCAGCCTTTTTTATGGTTCAGGCATTTCCATATGGCCCATCACCGCCACACAAATGATACAGAACATGACCCTGAATTATCTGGTATGCCAAAACCAAATGACTGGAAAGCCTTCCTCTGGCATCTCTCCTGCGTGACCTATTGGCGCGATAAAATCATTGTATTGTTGCAAAATGCCTTTGGCGGGGCATTGCCATCATATATCCCAACAAAGGCAAAGGCTGCTATTCGCACCGAAGCGCGCTTGTTACTGCTGTGTTATGCAGGCATTGCTGGCTTGATTGCGGCGGGGCATGTTTGGCTGTTAGTCATCTGGCTTGTGCCATTGATGCTAGGCTTTCCGTTTTTGCGCCTCTATCTTTTGGCAGAACATGGCCGCTGTCCGCGCATTGCCAATATGTTTGAAAATACCCGAACGATTTACACGCATAGGCTCTTGAATTTTCTGGCTTGGAATATGCCATATCACACAGAGCATCATATTATGCCAGCCGTCCCATTTCACCATTTGCCAGCGTTAAACCAGCTGACCAAACAGCATCTGAAAGTCACGGCAAAAGGCTATACCGCTTTTGCATCTGATTATGTGTCACAATTTGAAAAATAGGCCAAAGCCCTGAAAGGGTAATGCTGCTTTGCACCCCCTTTTCAAAAGCGTTTCCGATAGTCACCCCTTATTCAGGTGTGGCAAATGACACAATCACAGGCAGATGATCAGAAGGAAACCCACCATCAATGCGGCGATCATCAATCACTTGCGAGAACACATGCGCGGCGGGAGTCATAAAGATATAATCAATCCGCTCATAGGCCGCGACAGAACGGAACCCATTCCATGTCGAATTCGGGCCAGCTGTCTCATCAGCCATGCGACGTGAATCAAACAGACAATTTTTATTTTCCAATTCTCTGGTCGTAGATGTGTTTGGCGTATCGTTAAAATCACCTGTTAACAGCACCAAGGCAATGTCATTTTCCGCCATTTCCTTTGTGATATAATTATGGATCACCTCACCACTTTTGCGTTTGGCAATAGTGCCTCTGTGATCATAATGCGCACTGCCAAGCAGAATCAGCTTGCCACTATCATTATGACGCAATGTGGCAAAAGTGGTGATGCGTGGCAAGGCCGCATCCCAGCCCTTGCTTCCCGCTTTATCTGGCGTTGCGCTTAACCAAACTGTATCGAATTTAACCATTTCAAATTCAGATTTGCGATAAAAAATCGGGGCATATTCGCCTTCGGTTTTGCCATCATCACGGCCCACGCCCACAAATTCATAATCACCTAGATTATCTTGTAACCACGTAAATTGATGATGCAACACTTCTTGCAAACCGCCCAAAGACACATCATGGGTGGTGAACATAGATGCCACTTTATCTGTTCTATTTGGCCAGCTATTGCCACCATCACCTGAATTATCATAACGGATATTAAAAGACATCACCTGCATCGGCTTGCCAGTTGCTGTAACGAAATCATCTGATTTACAGGCGTCAATCACCTCATCTGTGATTTTCGTTGCATTGGCATCACCGCCAGAAATCGTTTGGCCAGATTTAAAAGTTAGTGCCTGAACTTCAAAGGCAAAGAATAAAGCAGATAAAGCAACAACAGAACGAAACATCAAAAACACCCTTATCACAGTAATAAAGCCTTTCATTTTGGTAACACAGCCACCGCATCTTCCAAACAACTAATTACGCTAACAAATATGCTAACAATTTGAGGGCGTATTTTGTATGATCTTTGTCATGCTAGCCTCATCTGTTTTTTTCAGTGCCTTTTTTGCGGCAACCATCTTACCAGCGCAATCAGAGGCGGTGCTGTCTTATGCCATTATCACATCACCAGATTCGCTGTTATTTTGGCTTTGGCTTGCGATCTTAGGCAATGTGGTAGGCGGTTGTGTCAATTGGTGCCTTGGCCGCTATGCGGCCCGCTTTCAAAACAGGAAATGGTTTCCCCTATCAAAATCCCAGATGGCACGCGCGCAAGCTTATTATCATCGCTTTGGCAAAGCAGCTTTGTTGTTATCTTGGGTGCCGGTCATTGGGGACCCTATCACTGTCATTGCTGGATTATTTCGCGAAAAATTCTACATCTTCCTTATCCTCGTCACTTTGGCTAAGGCGGGACGCTATCTTGTCTTGGCTTTGCTTGTCACTGGTTTTTTTACCGAATAACAAAGGATAAATAGGATGCGCATCGTGAAACAAAACGTGACTGGCCGCTTTTTCACTGGCCGCTTTTTCACTGGCCGCTTTTTCACTGGCCGCTTTTTCATTGGCCACTTTTTCACTGGCCGTTTTTTCACGGGCTGTCTATTTATGGTGTTTAGCTGTCTTGCACTGCCAGCCTTAGCGGATATCACCATCGAAAAAATTGGGCCAGATTTAGATCACCCTTGGGGCATGGCGGCCTTATCAGAAGATGAGATGCTTGTGACCACGCGCCCAGGTTATTTGGTGAAAATTGCGGCAAACACAGGAAATTATAACATCATTTCAAATCCCCCAAAGGTGGCACATTGGGGACAAGGCGGCTTGCTTGATGTGGCAATAAAAGGCAAAGATATCTTTTTATGCTATGCCAAACCAACCGCCACAGGGGCCACCACAGCGATTGATAAAGCGCGTCTGAATCATGCCACATTGCAAGGCCGCATGACGATTTTTACAGCCCATCCCAGCTCTAGCGCACCACAGCATTTTGGATGCCGATTAGAGATCAAAGATGATAGGATTTATGCCAGCCTTGGCGATCGTGGCAATCGCGCTGAGGCGCAAAATCCTGCCTCTCATAATGGGTCGATCATTCGCCTTCATCTAGATGGCACCATTCCAAAAGATAACCCAAAATATGATGGCTGGGCTGAAGAGATTTACAGCATTGGCCATCGCAACCCGCAAGGTCTCGCCACCCATCCCATCACAGGGCATCTGTTTTCACATGAACACGGCCCACAAGGCGGTGATGAAATTAACATGATCCAAAAAGGAGAGAATTATGGCTGGCCTCTCGTCAGCTTTGGCAAAGAATATGGCACAGATACCCCTGTATCAGATCTAACAACACATCCTGATATGATCGACCCTGTTTGGGTCTGGACCCCGTCTATTGCGCCATCTGGCATGGCCTATTACCCCAAAGACGCCGCTATGTTTGAAGAGCTGCAAGGCCATTTGCTTGTTGGATCGTTGAAATTCAAACAGCTGATTGCCGTGCGTCTTGATGACAAGGGCATCCCCACCAGCCAACGCATTATCCTTGATGGCACTTTGGGTCGTATCCGAGATGTCGCGATTGCATCAGATGGTGCCATCTTGATTCTAAATGATGCGCCAAAACCATGGGGTGGTCTTTATCGGCTAAGCCAATAATCTAAGGACAAATTAGCCCGTTATGGCATCACAAACAGATATCAAAAATTAAAAAACCCCATTCAACTGAACAGGGCTTTTTAAAAATCTTAAATCGTATCTGAGGTGATCAGATTGCCAGATATTCCTGACGCAACTCTTCATTATCAAGCACTTCTTTTGCGGTGCCATCAAATACCACTTGGCCTGTATCCAAAATCAAAGCTCTATCAGCAAGATTCAACGCAGCCACCGCATTTTGTTCTACGATGATTGTGGTGATGCCTTGCTCTCTGATGTGGTGCAATGTCTTTTCGATCTCTTGCACAATCACAGGCGCCAGACCTTCATAAGGCTCATCAAGCAATAACAGCTTAATATCACGAGCCAAAGCGCGACCAATGGCAAGCATTTGCTGTTCCCCGCCAGATAAGGTTGTGCCTTCTTGTTTGCGGCGTTCCCCAAGACGTGGGAACAAATCATAGATACGATCTAGCGACCAGCCAATCGGCTTTTCAATTTGCGCCAATTGAATGTTCTCTTCCACGGTCAGGCCTTGGATAATACGGCGATCTTCTGGCACCAATGCGATACCAGATTGCGCAGCTTCATAGGACTTCATCTTGTGCAAAGGCTGGTGATCAAGCCAGATTTCACCTTGCGTCACCATAGGCTCGTCAACACGCGCCAAGGCGCGCAAAGTGGATGTCTTGCCTGCGCCATTACGGCCAAGCAGAGCCAAGATTTCGCCTTCATGCACAGTCATATTGATCCCTTGCACGATATAGCTTTCACCATAATAGGCATGCACATCATAAGCAGAGAAATAGGCTGGTGCAGCAGAGGCGTGATTTTTTGTCATATCAGCATTAGACTTTGTCGACATTAATGTGCCCCCCCAAGATAGGCTTCCTTCACTTTTGGATGGCCTTTGATATTTTCAGGCTTATCTTCAACGATCACATGACCTTGCGCCAAAACTGAGATTTTTTGCGCAAGCGAGAACACAACATGCATGTCATGTTCAATCACCACCTTAGTGATCTTGCGTTTTTCCTGAATTTCTTTCAAAAGATCGATTGTGTTGTTGGTATCCGCGCGTGCCATACCAGCTGTTGGCTCGTCCAAAAGCAATAATTTTGGATCTTGAGACAAACACATTGCCATTTCCAAACGACGCTTATCCCCACGAGACAAAGATGATGCTGTCATATGCATTTTATCTTGCATTGAGACATCAAGCAGCATTTCTTCTGCTTTCTCACGAATATCATTTTGCCCACTCATGGCGGCGATGGCATTTAATTTAAAGGCGCCATCACGTTTTGCCAAACAAGGGATCATGACATTTTCAAGCACAGTCAAATCACCAAAAATTTCAGGTGTTTGGAACACGCGTGACACCCCTGTTTGGTTAATCTCATGCGGCTTAAGCCCAAGCAGAGATTGCCCATCAAATGTCACAGTGCCTGTATCAGGGATTAATTTCCCCACAAAACAGTTCAACAAGGTTGATTTACCAGCACCATTTGGCCCAATGATGGCATGGATCGTACCAGCTTCAACTGACAGATTCACATCATCTAGAGCCTGCAGGCCACCAAAGCGCTTATTTACACCACGTACTTCTAAATAACTCATAGTGCCCCTCCCTTATTCTGATGCTGACTTCGCAGCATTATGATCGTCTTTGTTGCCTTTCATGAACCGCTTCATGATGCGTGTCGCACCATCCACAAGCCCACCTGGCAAGAAGATAACAACCAACATAAAGACGATACCCAAAGTCAGGTGCCAGCCCTTACCAACGAAGAAATGCAAAATGCCGACCAAAAGATTTTCAAGACCCTCTGGTAAGAAGCTGAACCAGGCATGCAAAACATTATCGTTAATTTTTGAGAAGATATTCTCAAAATATTTGATAAAGCCTGCCCCCAAAACAGGGCCCATCAATGTACCAGCACCGCCCAAAATGGTCATCAATACCACCTCACCAGAGGCTGTCCATTGCATGCGTTCTGCACCAGCAAGCGGATCTGTGATGGCCATCAAGCCACCAGCAAGCCCCGCATACATGCCAGAGATCACAAAAGCGGCAAGCGTATAAGGACGCGTATTTAAACCCGTGTAATTCAGACGATTTTGGTTTGTCTTAATGGCACGCAACATCAACCCAAATGGCGAACGGAAAATCCGCAAGGCAAGATAAAAGGCCGCAATCAAAATCAAAGCACAGAAATAAAAGCCCACATTAAATTGCAATGTCATACCAAGCAGCTCGAATTTCGCAGTGGAATTCATCGATAAACCAAAGAAGTTTGTAGATGGAATAGAACCGCTATCATCAACCGCGTCTAAAATACGCGGATCATTCAGTGACAATTGCAAGCCTGTTTCACCATTTGTGATTGGCGTTAATACAGAATAAGCTAGGTTATAGCTCATCTGGGCAAAAGCCAAAGTCAGGATAGAGAAATAAATACCTGAACGACGCAATGACACAAAACCGATCAGCAAGGCAAACAGGCCAGCCACGATAACAGATAACAACAAGGCTGGAACGACATTCATCGTTAGCAATTTAAACATCCAGACAGCGGAATAAGACCCCACACCCAAAAAGGCAGCATGGCCAAAGGATAGATAGCCTGTCAGGCCGAACAGAATGTTAAAGCCAATGGCAAAAATACCAAAGATGGCAAAACGCTGTAACAAATCAGGATAACCTGCGCCAAAAGGTGCCAAAATGATTGGGCCAGCAAGTACCATGATTGTGAAGAAGATCATCAATAGACGATCATTATTTTGTAAATTTCCGAACATCTAATTAATCCTCCATCACACCAGCACGACCCATCAAACCGCGCGGCCGTGTCAAAAGCACGAACATAGCGACAAGATAAATGATGATTTGGTCAATCCCTGGCAAAAGTGATTTCACTTCATTCATGGATGCAAAGCTTTCAAGGGTACCAAGCAAAAAGCCTGCTAGCACAGCACCAGGCAAAGAGCCCATGCCGCCAACCACAACAACCACAAAGCTTAAGACAAGGAAATCCATTCCCATATGATAATTTGGTGGGTTAATCGGTGTATACATCACACCAGCCAGGCCAGCCACCGCAGCGGCGATACCAAACATCAAGGTAAAACGACGGTCAATGTTAATGCCTAGCAGACCAACCGTTTCTCTGTCTGCCATACCAGCACGCACAACCATGCCGAATGTTGTGAATTGCAAGAACGCAAAAACAAGGCCGATGACAATCGCTGAGAAGACGAAATAAATCAAACGCCAATAAGGATAGATAATCGTATTTTCAGCAAAGCCAATCAATGCGCCAAAATCAAAAGAGCCCTTAAAGACATCTGGTGCAGGTGTCGGGATCGGATTGGCGCCATAAAAGGCTTTGATAATCTCTTGTAAAACAATAGCCAAACCAAAAGTCACAAGAATTTGGTCAGCATGAGGACGCTTGTAAAAATGCTTAATCAGGCCACGTTCCATGACATAGCCAACCAATACCATGATAGGTATCGCAAATAAAATGGCGAGCGGAACAGACCAATTAATGATGGCTTGACCAGCGACTTCCCCAAACCAGCTTTCCACATAAGGGACTTTTACTTTAAGCGGGTTGCCCAAAAAGTCTGTCTTTGTAGGGTCAATTACCACCGAATAAAGATTGAAAATTTTCTGTAATGTGACGGCACAGAAAGCCCCGATCATGAACAACGCACCATGGGCAAAATTGACAACACCAAGCGTGCCAAAAATCAAAGTGAGACCAAGCGCAATCAACGCATAGGCACTGCCCTTATCAAGTCCGTTAAGAATTTGAAGCAATATGGCATCCATCTTCCAAAACCTACTTATAAAGAAATTGAAAAGAAGTCACGCCAGCGATGCTGACGTGACCTGTCATGTTTTTATAATTTGACTTATGCGCCGGTGTTACACTTACCAAGTGCGCCGCCAGAGAACATTGGATGATCTGGTGCATATTCAACTTGAGAGCGTGGTGTTACTTCCACAATCTCAAGAACGTCAAATTCTGATGTTGGGTTTTCTTTACCCTTCACAACTAGAACATCTTTGAAGCACTGGTGGTCTTCAGCACGATATTCTGTTGGGCCGTTACCTAGGCCATCAAACTTAAAGCCTTCTAATGCTTCAACAACACCACATGGGTTAAATGTGCCTGCACGTTCACAAGCATCAGCATATAGAAGTGTCTGGCAATAAACAGTATGTGCCGCCTGTGATGGTGGGAAGCCATACTTCTGACCAAATGACTTAACGAATGCCTTTGAGCCTTCATCTGTCAATGACCAGTGCCAGTTTGTTGAACCAAAGATGCCCTTAACGTTTTCACCAGCACCACGTGCCATCAAACGTGAATATAGAGGCACAACAATCTCAAAGTTCTTGCCGTTCACAACCTTGTCACGAAGACCGAACTGAACAGCAGATGTCAATGAGTTGATCATGTTCCCGCCGTAGTGGTTAAGAACAAGAACGTCGGCACCTGAGTTAAGAACAGGCGCAACATAAGATGAGAAGTCAGTTGTTGTAAGCGGTGTTGTTACATTGTTAACTGTTTCCCAACCTTTCGCTTCAGTTGCCTGAGCGATTGATTCCTGCTGTGTCCAACCCCAGTTGTAATCAGCTGTTAGGTGGTACGCACGACGGTCTGAACCATACATCTTTTCAAGCACAGGCGCCAATGCAGCACCTGACATATAACCGTTAAAGAAGTGACGGAAGCCATTTGCTTTACGGTCTTTACCAGTTGTATCGTTTGAGTGTGTCAAACCAGCCATGAAGATCACGCCAGCTTCTTGACACAATGCCTGCACAGCCACAGCCACACCAGATGATGAACCACCTGTGATCATAACAGCGCCGTCTTTTTCAATCATTGACTTTGCTGATGCACGAGCCGCATCTGATTTTGTCTGTGTATCACCTGTTACATAAGTAACTTTCTTGCCAAGGATACCATTACCCTTCAGCGCCTTTGATGAAAATGTGTTCATCATGCCGCCATCGCCTTCACCATTTAGGTGCTCAACAGCAAGCATATATGCGCGCAATTCATCGGCGCCCTCATCAGCGTAAGGACCTGTTTGCGGAACGTTAAAACCAAGCGTAACAGTGCTACCCTTTGGCTCGTTCAAATAAGCCGCAGCTGGGCTTGAAAAAATCGTAGGCAATGCAAGACCAGCACCAACAGCAGCACCACCCTTAAGCAAACCACGACGGTTTGTAATAATTTTGGACATAAAACCTCCCTTAAATTGAACTGGCAAAGATCACATCTCACCTTCGGTAACAACCGTGATTGCAATAATGACCATGCCAGCCATGTCCCAGCACCCATTATTAGGTTAAATAAAATGAATGGACACCTAGGACATCACTTCACAACAAGCGGTCCTCTCAGCGCAAGGCCTGTTCTTTTCGCAGATATGTTTTTTGTAAATTATTGTTTTATTTTTATAGCTATCATTGTAAAATACTTTACAAAAGTTATTACTTATATTTATCTAACTAATTGTTATAAAACAATTAATAAGGGGTTTTTATGCGATTAATGGCTGGGGCAAGGATTCAATCCTATCGTAAACAAAACAAATTATCACAAGCCGAATTGGCGAAACGTGTTGGCATTTCTGCTTCTTATTTGAATCTGATTGAACATGACAAACGAAAAGTGGCAGGCAAATTATTATCTGATATTGCGCGCCAGCTAGGCTTGCAACCAGACCAGCTATCACGTGGCATCACAACCGACATGATTGAACGGCTACAGCAAGCCGCACGGCGTTTCACCTCACAAAACGCATCCCAGCCAGCAGAGCTCAATCAAATTGAACAATTTGTGACTCATTTCCCAGGATGGGCCCAGCTATTAGACCAACAAATCAAGGCCTATGAATCAGGCGAAAAGCTGAATGAGTTATTATCTGATCGCATGTCGCATGACCCTGTGCTTGCCGAATCGCTTCATATCATGCTCTCGAATATCACGGCCATCCGCGCCACAGCCGAATTATTAACTGTGCAAGGCGCAATGCCAGACGAACAACGGACAAAATTCACGCGAAACATCTTTCAGGAAAGCAAAAGATTATCGACGACAGCTGAAAAATTACTGATGCATTTTGACAGCAAAATCAGCCTAAGTGAGCCAAATGATCACATAGCAATCGCGACTGATGCCACAAGAGCCGCCGCTGCAGAAAAGGCTGACCCTCCGAACTTGCCAATATCGGTTCTCTCTGATCACAGCTATGCGCAGATATCAGATACCATTACCGCGCAAAACCTTATCACCACAATGAAGCATCATCACTGCGATCCATTTGCCATTGCCGCGCATTTTGGTATATCGCCGCGCCTGACATTTTACCGCTTAAGTGAATTAGAACCTCATGATCTGCTTCCCGCCTTTGGTCTTCTGGAAATTGACAATGCCTCTGGTGTTTTACACCGCAAAGAAATTGGCGCTTTGCGCCTGCCGTCACGTTCAGGTGCGTGTCCTAGATGGCCCATTTACCGCGCGCTTTCATCACCTGGCCATCCTATAACAATGCGCATGCAAATTAATTCAGGGGAATATGTCAATGCCTTTGCCATTGCGGAGAGCGAAGAGCGCAGGCATATTCACTTACCGCCACTGACCAAAGCCGTTATGGTTTACAACGAAATGACAACCCCACGCCCAGATAGCTTTGTGCCCTCGATAGAGGTCGGGTTTCATTGTTCGGTTTGCGCACGAACCGATTGTGATGATAGACGCGAAACCTATGCCCTTCTTACCGAGGCCTAAAAACACACTGCTGCCCCTTTTTGCAAAGCAAAGTAGATTTCCACTCACTTTTCTGACACAATCATCTGCGTGGGAGTGAATATTATGGTTCGAATTTGTGTGATTGAGGATGAACCCAATATCATAGAAGCTATGCGTTATCTTTTTGAGAGCGAGGGCTGGGAAGTTGTGGTTGAATCTGATGGTGCCAAAGCTGTGGCAGTGATAGATCAAATCCGCCCAAATCTTGTTGTTTTGGATTATATGTTGCCAAATCAATCAGGCCTTACTGTTGCGCGTGAATTACGAGACAGGGATGCCACCGCCACCTTGCCAATTTTGATGTTATCAGCCAAAGGCCAGCATAAAGACAAAGAA